>JACMKL010000789.1 GCA_014380105.1 Candidatus Melainabacteria bacterium | reverse complement strand
TGTGCAGTTGGAAAAAGGCTGGTTAGCTTTTCTCTGGTGCCTTCTTGACTTGCTTGCGGCAATTGAAAGCTGCAAACGCCATAGTCGGACCAGACGATTCCAGCGGCTCCGAATTCAGTATCAAAAAGGCAATAGCGTAAGGATGACTCTGTTTTTTTCATCTGCCACCATTTTTCTTGTGATTCTCAGGCGCTCATATCATGCGTATCGGCATCGTAAAGGAGCCAGCCTTTGCGATTACTAAATGTCGTCCAGTCATAAGCTGTCGTGTAAGTCATGCGCTTACTGGTTTTTCTGCGATAGGCTTCGGCAGCAATTTTGGTCAGGGCTGTGAATTCAATGTCTTTCGGCATCTCTCTAGGATTTTTTAGAATCTCTTCAAATGCGTCATGTCCGTTGGCAATCGCGCAACAGCGAGCGCCCAGGAACCATTCTTTATGGAACTGATTTTTGTCACCAGTAAATGCATCGTCGCCAATTTCGCGAGCGAATGGCTCACCGTCCAGCAAAAATAGTTTCTCAGAAAGTATGTCCTGAAAAGTCATGATGTCCTGAGTAGACATCGAAGCCAACTCTTCAACGGCAGGCTCCATGACCTTCTCGTCCTCTCCCAATTCGTCCCAATCGAGTAATTCGATGATTTCCCAAAATTTATTTTCGTCAAGTGTTTGGCTTGGCGCAGAGAAATCGAGAATCGGAAAATCTTGCGTCAACTTTTTGATGGTTTCTGCATCTTCTTCCGAATCAAGCGAACCGAACAATTCTTCGTCGCTCATATCGTCCATATTTTTGGGTGGCAACCATTTAGTTCGGCATCCTGGAATATGCTCTTTTAGCGTGTCGGTGCCTTCTTTTGTAACGCGAGTATTAAAGAGATAGACACGAATGAGTGATTTCAGTGGTGTCAGACAATTAAGTCCGACGTCTGAAATTTTTGTACCGGATAAGCCGAGTTGAACCAATGATGGTGGCAGCGATAATCCTGCCAAGCCATTGTCATCAATGTCTGTCGAACTGAGCCAGAGCTCTCGAAGCTTTTGCAGATGTACTAAAATTTTGAGCCCTTCGGCGCTGATTCGACTGTGGCTTAAGCCTAATGAAGTCAAATTGAAAAGCGAGCCGACATGAATCAAGCCGCGGTCGGTCACGTCTGTGGACGTCAATTCCAGCACTCTCAAATCGGTCAGCTTCTCAATATGCTGAAGACTGAGGTCCGACAGGTCGGAGTGCGAAATATCCAGCGTATGAAGGTCGTCAGCATCCATTGTCGCCAGGGGCGCAAGCGATGCGCCGCGAGGATTGACCTTGAGTTTGAGCTTCTTGTCCGCCGGAACTTTGATAGCGCCGCGCGCCTCGTCCAGTACTTCCCATTTGATGGGGTTATTTTCCGGCGAGACGACTAAGCCTCTCACTACAGTCAGGAGCTCCCATTCTTCGGGTTGGCTTTCTGGTGCAATAAAGAGCGTGCCGATGGAACGGCGATGTGGAAAACGAATAGTTCTTTCTTGTGGCATCCATGAATTATCCGATATGTCGAAGCAAAAAACTTTGTACTAACGCTTTCGTAGCAAAATTTCTGTTTCAAAGAGATGGGCAAAGTAAATGTCATCTAAAAAAACTCCAAGTGCTATGCTAAACCTCTTATAAAGGATTTGGAGACTGCAGATGGATGAGATTGACGCCCAGGGAAGGCAGTTGCTGATCGACCGCCCTTTGTTGACGCGTGGACGGCTTAGTGTTTATCGCGAATGCGAAGGCAACACTGACCATTGGTTTCCCCGCCTCAATGTAACCCTGAAACGCTCAGGCACCGACGATGTGCTCTGGCAGTGGACTACCCACACGCTTCCTATCGATCACGATGAGCCACCTCCCTACGGAGATGAGGTCCTTCTGGAAAAATATTTCGAACTGCGGGCGCCGATTCGTTCGCCTCGCGGTCTAGAAGCTGTTTTTGCACTCGGACCTGGCGACTCACCACGCGGCGCCGTCAAGCAATTTTCGGCAGCACTTTACCTTTATCCGAATTCATTCGATGACAGAGGCGTGCAGGTTGGAGTGCTTGATTTCACCCAAGGTCTGACTACAGGCGGTGTTCCACTCTTCTTCAGAGTGAATTTCCCCTGGTAAACAGTAATTTTTAACGCTTGGACCAAGAGTCCAGGCGTTTTTCTTTACCGAGCAACGCAGCAGCTGAAGCCCAGTTAAGTAAGTGTCAAGGAATAAAATTTGCGCCCGGTGCGACTCGAACGCACGACCAATCGGTTAAAAGCCGAGTGCTCTACCAGCTGAGCTACGGGCGCGTAGCGAGCAAGTGGCCATCGTATCAACCACTTATGTGAGTGTCAAGAATACCCTTTAGCCAGTATTCACATCTAGCAACGGGGACAGGGAAATTTAGGTGTTGAATCCGCTTATCAAGCGCCTTTCAGACAGTGCCAGCCAGTTCTGTATAAAACTGGCAGTAATTTTTGGCTCGATTACAAAACCAAACATCTTTCCATACGCGCTGTTTTTCTTTGCTTTTGCGATACGCGCAATATATCTCTGCACATCCGAACATCGCATTGTGCAGTTCGGTGACGCCTTTTACTACCTGACGACCGGCGCTTTACTTTCAAAGGCGCTATTGACGGCTGCCGACGCTCAGGGCTTTCTGCAGCAAATGATGTCTGTCACACCGGTTAATCCCGAAGACGGAAATTCTTTCACGTCTGTGGTTCTGCCAATTCGCATTCTGTTGGATGGACCGATTTTTCCATCGTATCTGGCAGGTCTTTCACTGATGTTCGGTTTTGTCACGCGACCGGATTTGCAGTTTGAATCGTACTGTCTGAAAATTGCTTTAGCTAATTCATTTATAGATTCTATTAGTTGCTTACTGCTTTATTTCTTAGGCACCAGAATTGTCGGACGAAAAGTTGGCGCAGTAGCAGCTATTTTGCTCGCGGTATATCCCGGTGCGGTGATCAATCAAGCGCGCGCTTACGGCGAGCCTTATGCGTATTTTCTGGTTTTGGCTTTTATGTCGCTCGTCATTTTCATTTGCACGTCGAAGCTAAAATTGCCGTGGCTCGCTCTATGCGCCGTAGTGTGTGGAGTATTGGCTGCCTCTGTAGCACTCGTCAAGCCAATGTTTGTTCTTCTTGTAGCATCAGCGGTAGTGGCGCTACTCCTGGGTGATCGCCTCACTTCAGAAAATACTACACAGTGGTATCAGAAGTGGCAATCTAAGCGTCGCTGGATAGCTCTCTTCCTGGCCTTTGCTGGAGCGGTGCTTGTCTTTTTGCCATGGGTTCAAATAACTACAAAGTCGCTCGGCAAGCCGACATTTTTAGTTAGTCGTGCTCCTGCGTACAACCTGTTTGTTGGCAATCAAATTCAGACAGATGGATGGAAGACCTGGCCGTTAGTAGGAAAGTTTTCGGGAAACGTTGAGAGAGTGACTGCAAATATCATTCAAGCGTGCGCAGAACATCCTATTGAAATGGTTGCCCTCGAACTCAAGAAACTGCCTCGATTGTGGGCCGGCGTCTGGAATGAATTTCAATATTCGTATTTTGGAATTACATTTCAACAACAGAATGTTTTGCACAGTATTATGCTGGTCTTTGCTTTTGTCGGCATATTTGTTTTGTGGTGGCGCACTCGAGCCGAGCAGCGCTTTGAGCAAATTTTCAGTGGAATTTTCCTGATTTCGCTGTTTGCAATTCATTTTCTATATATAGGTTTTGAACCGATTTCGAGATATGCATTGCCGGCGATGCCTTTTGTGTGTCTCCTTGCGGCAGTTGCAATTGTGCACTTTGTTCAGACCCGCGCGCTCATTGCACCTCTAGTAATCGTGTTCGGATTCGGCGCACTTTTCAATAATCTGCTCCAACGCTCGACTGTTGCACCAATTTTGGTTCAGACATTTCCATCGCTCGATATTTTTGCTGCTCGCTTCATCGAAGAAATTTGCACAGTAATAATTTGGATTGTCCTTGCTCAGACTCTCCTATTTGGTCTAAACCGAGTCTGCCTCACATCGTTTGGTGCACGAAGCCGCGCTGCGTTGTTTTCCTCTTTAGTTTTTGCATCATTGTCCTGGTTCTGTTGTGCACATTTCGATCAGTCCAAAAGAGAGTGGTATTGCGATTTGCGCACGCAGATGCAAACTGTTTCTCAAGAGATGGTTCTGCCCTCTGAAAAGGATATTGCCTCTTTTCTGACCGACAAACCAGATGATGACGCTCTTAATCCTATGAATACGGTCTTCCTGCTCTGCGATATGCAGACGGTTATGGGAGAGCCGAAAGTGACTGTGACAGTCAATCGTATACCCTGGCGAACAGTAGCTTTGCCCTGGCATCAAATCAACAATAAAGATGCCGATATTGCTACTGTAATGAATATGCAGGGCTCTGCCATGTCGAAAGATTGGCGCTCTTTCCGCCAGTGGTGGGCTATTCCGATACCACGTGGGCTTCTTGTCGCCGGTGAGCCAAATGAAATTGCTCTTGGTTTTTCATTTGGCGAGTCACCAATATCGGTGCGCTTGTTTGGCGACTATATTGGCGCAGACGAGAAGCATTCTTATCCAATGCCATCATTCAATTTATTCTCGTGGACGCGTGGTTTTGCCACTTACGATAATTGGGACACGCGAGTCTATGAACTCAAAGAAGACTTAAACGAAGTTGTATTCCCCGCCCTCTGGTTTACGCGCACCAGCGAATCTCAAGACTTGTCACCTGAGCCAGGTCTACAATCCGGTGCTTATCGCATTCGTCTGGCTATTCCGCGCGCTTTGAGAAAACCAGGCGAGATTGCTGATTCCGCTGTTAACGTAGCTCCTGCGACCGCTCCTCTTACTCTTCCAAATCTGACTCACGAGCAAGAAGTAAAATTGGCGCCCGTACTTCTTTATACGCAAGTAGATGATGTCACTGTGGACGGTGGCAACCCACTCACCTACATGCTCTTAAAAGAGGCTGTGAAGCTTCCTGATCAACTAGAACCAAATGCGGTGGTGGAATTTAGTTGCCTGATCAAGAGTGACCGTGAGCGTCAAGCGGGACCGATTGCCCTTGTTTTCACCGGGCTGGATGATCAGGGCAAAGAAGTGCGCTGGACATCAGAGTGGCAGCCGACAGCTGTAAGTGTTGATGAATCCTGGCGTCCATTCCTATCGTCATGCATCATTCCAGAAAAGATCAGAAAGTTGAAGAACGCATCGATGAATGTCATGGTCAATCCGTTTCAGACCGACTTATTGATGCTCAATAAGCGCAAAGCGCTCCACGAAGTGGTGCTTTTGAAAGACGGCGGACTGACTCTTTATGCGCCAATTAGATTGCCCAAAGCCGACAAATATCAATGGATTATTTTTTGATTTCGGAATTTGTCAGTTTGCTGATGAATTCGGTTAATTCGGCAGTCACGAATGCATGTCCCTGTGGAGTGAGGTGCATGGCGTAAAAGTTTTGTCGGGCTTCTTTCTTGGGCTGAGCCTCGAGCTTCTCTTGCAAGTTGTAGAAAGGTATTTCTCTTCTTTCAGTGAGTTTTTTGATGATACCGATTTCTTTATCGTAAGTGAGATTCATCATGTCTTCTCTAACTTCCGTTGCGTCAAGCGCTAGTCGGCTCGGCGCAATGACGATAGCCAGACGAGCGCCTTTGGCTTTGCAGGCTGTGTCCATCTCGTAGAGCAATGAGTCGAGTGTGCGCGACATCAATTTGATGTAATTATCTTGACCGGCATTATTAGCTTTGATATCAGCGTCAGCTTTTGCGTCAGCGAGCGCTTTTGCTGCAGTGGCTTCATTTATTGCTTTTGGAAAAGTTTGAAGCGAAGGTGCCTGCATGATACCGGACGCTATGACCGGATCTATTTTGGTTGCTTTGGCTTTGTCTGCCATGACAGGAGATTTCTGAACATCTTTTGGAATACTTACTTCGCTAGCCTTAATTGGCTCTTTCTCTTTTCCGTCTTTGGATACGGAAGCGTGATCGTAAAACTTGATTTTGAACGACGAATTATTTGAGCCGATGAATGCCTTCCACAAACGTTTAGGTGTGTACTGGGCGAGTACTTCATCTGGTTTGATTGCGGACAGTGATTTGGCGGCTGCTTTGACTGTTTTGACTGGTTGCGTGAGAAACCCTACGACTGTGCGATAGACAGGATCATGGAAGCTTGCTTGCGTTTCCCATGCTGCTATTAAGCCCCAGATGCGGCTGTGCTCTCTGAGCCATTCTATTGAATTGAGAAATTTACCGCGTGGAGATTTTGACCATTGGGTGACTGAGGAACTGTCGATTGTGAGCGGTTGTCCAGGCAAATGCAGAGCATAGGGGCGCACATTAGTGAGCGTTTGATCTGGTGGTGCCCAATTTTCAAATAAGTCTCTATGGTTGTAGAAGACGACAACCAAATTAGGATCGTAATTCAATACTTTGCGTTTCAGCTGCAAATATTCTTGTGCAGTTGAATAACCGGATGTCGCGAAGTTCAGCACTTGGACTGGTTTTTCGGTGTTGGTCACTTTGCGCTCGATCTGACGTCCGAATGTTTCATCAATCGAGACTTGCAATGATTCGACCATCGAATCACCAAGCAAAGCTACCCGAAATGTGTTCGCTGGTTTTTTGATTGTGAGACCTGGTTCGCGCATACCGTCTGCGCCAAAATATGACTTGGAATAGCCTTCAGAGCGCCAGGTGATGTGCTTATTGTTCATATGCACAAAGCCAAATGTCGGATCTAATTTGAAAATTTCTTCTTCGCCAAGTCCGGCAAGCGCAAGGGTGCTTTCCACAACCAAGACTGCAACCAATTGCCAGCCGACAATTTTGAGAGCGAGCGAGAAGTAGTTATGGCGCGGTTTTTCTACGCTTTCGCCCTCACGCTCATTGTTAATGACTGGTTTTGATTTAAGTGCGGTTGGCATTTATTTCACTACTAAAATTGGAAATACACAAATGGAACTGTTTCGGTGGGTTTAGCTGCAAACATCAATACACATGCGGCTGTCCACGATGCCAGTTTGACCGGCAATGCAAAAGTTTGACCATCGGAGGTAAGACCGAGCGGTCTCAGCATCGCCATTGCTCGAGGCGACTGTGCCAATCTGTCCGACATGAACCAAAAGAGGAAATACAAACTAGCAATATAGACAACACCAGATTTTTCAATTGCTTGAGTGAGTGTGCTGGCTTCTCCAAAATTGAACAGGCTGGAGAGCAAATTGAGTGAGTGCGGAATATCAGGTGAGCGGAATACTGAATAAGTGACAATCACGAAAAGCTGCGTGAGGAAGTAAGCGAAAACATGTCCGGCTGTCGATTCAAAAATTCTGGTCAATGCTTGCGAACGGGCAATCAAATCTTTCCACTCTTTATTGATCACAAGTCCAAAGCCCTGGATGGCGCCGAAAATAATATAGTGCCAACTTGCTCCATGCCACAATCCGCAGGCAATCATGGTGATGAATAAGTTGCGCCACTGGAGAAGCGCCCCGGCTCGTCCGCCGCCCAATGGAATATAAATGTAGTCTTTCAGCCAGGAGGAAAGCGACATGTGCCATTTGCGCCAGAAGAGGCTAAGGTCGCGAGTTAGAAATGGCAGTCCGAAGTTTTCAGGCAATCTGATACCGAGCCAGAGTGCTGACCCTCTGCCGATGTCGGTGTAGCCTGAGAAATCACAATAAACTTGTATGTAAAAACCGAACGCTGCTATCCAGGCATCTGGTGCTGAAAGCGCATGAGCGCTGGCAAAGGGACCCGCAATTAAAGCGCCGAGCGGATCTGCAATGGCAACTTTTTTGAAAAGTCCTTGCATGATAAGAACGCTGCCTTCCATGAAAAGCGCGGACGAGAATTGCTCTGGTACGCGCAATTTTTGCGTGAAGTCCTGGTAGCGTTTAATAGGTCCGGCAATTTGAGACGGGAAAAATGAGGCAAACGCTGCGAACTCCATAAAGGAGCGCATCGGTTTATCACCTTTATATACGTCAGCTAAATAGTGCACAAACTCAAAAGCGAAGAACGAAATGCCCAGAGGCAAAATGACATCCAGAATTGGCTTGTCCCATGGCAGTGGCTGGTAGAGCGCAAAAGCCGGCAGGGAGCCTAATTTTAGAGCAACAGCGTTGTATGAATTTACGACGTTTTCAATAAGGAAGTTGGCATATTTGTAGTAGAAGAGGCAACCCAAATTGAGTAAAGCGGCCGCAAAGAAAATTACTTTGCATGTGCTGTAGGGCGGATTCTTAGGCTTCCCAGGCGAACCATCAGAATTGACTGTCGCAATTTGGGGCGGACGAGTCTTATCTATGAGTAGGGCTAAACCGAAATTGATAGCGGTGAGGGCGAGTAGGAGAAGTCCGTAGACTGGCAACCAACTCATATAGAAAATGTAGCTGGCGAGTACAACCAGTGCCAGGCGTGCACCGCCCGTAGTGCGCCAATAAAGGAAAACTACGATGGGCAGAAAAATTAGATATTGAAGGCTGCTGAAAATCAAAAGAGGTTATTCCCTGAGTCCTGGATAGTATACAAGTGGTCGCGAGACCTTATATGCCATGCTCTTAATCTTTCTGTGCAGAACCCCCTTTTGAGCCAGTCGGTGGCACTTTCAGAGTATTCAAGAATGAGCTTAATGGTTCGCCAAAAATGATGGTGATTGTTTAGAACTTGCTTATCGCGGCATGTGTATATGCGGAATGTTAGATCCGGATATTCGGGTTGGTTCGCACTACAGGCTGTATCCCTTGGGATCTTCCGTATGTTTGGCTATGGCAAGAATTCAGCCCTTCATTAGTAACCATTAATCAGCCTGGCTTGACCTTGTTATTAATAGATTAGTAGTATTTCTTAACTACAAACAGATACCCGTCGGTTGACGTAGTTGGCATCCGGTTTTTACTCTCGGTGCTTTCTGACTTTTCCTGGCGGGAGCATTCACTTGAAAGAAAAATGTCCAACATTCCGGCTGTCAGAGAGCGTTAGTGCCGGCGCGACATATGTAGTGGAAACTCGGTTGATTTGTTGTTCTGCATAATTTTGGAGGTTGCCTGTGCCTTCCTATCTAAGCCGCGAAGAGCTGAAGAAGAAGCGTGATCAGTATTTAGTCCCATCCGTAAAGCATTTGTATTCGGAGCCGCCGCACTTTGTGCGGGGTGAGAAGCAATTCCTTTATGACGAGAAGGGAAAACAGTATCTCGACATGTTCGCTGGTATCGTCACTGTCAGTGTTGGTCACTGCCATCCAAAAGTATTGGAGCGCACAATAGAGCAAGTCAAAACCTTGCAGCACACCTCTACTTCGTTCATGACTCAACCGATGGTTGAGCTTGCTGAGAAATTGGCTGAAATAACGCCCGGAAATCTATCCAAATCATTCATCACCAATTCTGGCACCGAAGCAAATGAAGCAGCCATCAAGCTTGCACGTTTAGCGACAGGACGCCACGAAGTGATTGCTCTTGAACATTCGTATCACGGTGAATCTCACCTGACCAGTACTTTGACAGCCAATCATCACTATCGCCCTAATATTATGCCAGCTTCAGGAATTGTGTTTGCGGCAAATGCATATTGCTATCGTTGCCCATTCCAAAAACATCCGACAAGTTGCAACTTGGAATGTGCAAAAGACGTCGAGCGTGTCATTCAAACACAGACATCAGGTCAGCCTGCAGTGATGATTGCTGAACCAATTCAGGGAGTTGGCGGTGCGATCACTCCTCCGGATGGCTACTTCCAAGAAGTGAAAAAGATCCTCGAAAAATATGGCGTCCTGTTCATCGCCGACGAAGTGCAAACTGGATTCGGAAGAACCGGCAAGCACATGTTCGGTATTTCTAATTGGGACGTTCAGCCTGATTTCATAACAATGGCGAAAGGTTTGGGCAATGGATTCCCAATCGGCGCATTCATCACAACTCCTGAAATTGCTGACAAAAACCAAAAGGTGCAAATCAATACTTTTGGTGGCAATCCGGTGTCTGCAGCAACAGCGTCAGCGGTTATCGACGTGATTCGCGAAGAAAAAATTATGGAAAACGCCCGCGTGGTTGGAGATTATTTGATGGAAGGATTGAAAGACCTCCAGAAGAAATATCCAATCATGGCTGATGTGCGCGGTAAAGGTCTGATGGTTGGTGTGGAACTGGCTCAAGCAGACAAAACTCCAATGACCACTGAAGCAGCCAAGGTTGTTGAATTCGCCAAGGACAATGGTGTCATTTTAGGTAAGGGCGGTCTGTGGGCTAGCACCATCAGAATCAAGCCTCCAATGATTGTCACCAAGGGTGATATCGACACCACTCTGCAAACTTTGCAGAAGGCTTTGGAATCCGTTTCGAAAGTGGCAGTCAGCTGACTAGTCAGCTCAATTCGGCTGGCGCGTTACTTTAACGTCGCCAGCTTGTTCTTGCTCAATTGCATTCCGTTCAAATTAATAGAAGGAAGAGAAGATGTCCAATATAGTGCGTT
>JACMKL010000788.1 GCA_014380105.1 Candidatus Melainabacteria bacterium | reverse complement strand
TGTGCTTCTACCGAGAGAGGCACGTGGACTGCCATTTGGTCACCGTCGAAGTCGGCGTTGAACGCTGAGCAAACGAGCGGGTGAAGTTGAATAGCGCGTCCTTCCACAAGAACTGGTTCGAAAGCTTGGATACCCAATCTGTGCAGTGTTGGTGCACGGTTAAGAAGTACAGGGTGACCTTGAATAACTTCTTCAAGAATTTCCCATACGATTGCCGAACCTTTTTCAATCTGCTTTTTGGCAGATTTGATGTTTTGCACAATCTGACGTTCGATCAATTTGTTGATTACAAACGGCTTAAAGAGTTCAAGCGCCATTTCACGCGGCAATCCGCATTGGTGGAGTTTGAGTGTTGGACCAACAACGATTACGGAACGACCTGAGTAGTCAACGCGTTTTCCGAGCAAGTTTTGACGGAAACGACCTTGCTTACCTTCGATGATATTGGACAGTGATTTGAGTGGACGGTTGTTAGGACCGACTACTACGCGACCACGTCTGCCGTTATCGATGAGGGCGTCGACCGCTTCTTGAAGCATGCGCTTTTCGTTGCGGACGATAATTTCTGGAGCGCCCATTTCGAGCAAGCGAGCCAGACGGTTGTTTCTGTTGATAACACGACGATAGAGGTCATTCAGGTCGGAGGTTGCGAAACGTCCACCATCCAACTGCACCATCGGACGCAAGTCAGGAGGAGTAACTGGAAGAACATCCAGAACTACCCAGGTTGGGTCTGTATGTGAGTTGAGCAGAGCTTCTACAAGTCTCAAGCGCTTGATGATTTTGGCGCGTTTTTGTTGTGAGCCGGAGGCGGAAGCCAGGTCGTCTCTCAATTGTTTTGACAATTCACGCAAGCCAGGCAATTCCAGCAAACGACCGCGATCGTCTTTGTTGTCTGGTCTTTCATATACAGGGCGAGCAATTTCGTGGAGCAATTGTTTGATTGCTTCAGCTCCGATGCCGACGTCGAATTGCACGTTCTGGTCGTCCAACATGCGCTCGTACTCTTCTTCTGAAAGAAGTTGATATTTGTGCAAGTCAGGCGAGTTGCCCTGGTTGGTGACGATATAAGCGTTGAAATAAACAACTTGCTCAAGGTCACGTAATGGTTGGTCAAGAAGAAGACCGATGTAACTCGGGATTCCTTTGAGGAACCAAATGTGGGTCACAGGCGAAGCGAGCTTGATGTGCCCCATGCGGTGACGACGCACTTTGGAATCAGTTACTTCAACGCCGCAACGTTCGCAAGTGATACCACGGTGTCTAACACGCTTGTACTTACCGCAATAGCATTCCCAGTCCTTGGAAGGTCCGAAAATACGCTCGCAAAAAAGTCCGTCCTTCTCCGGTTTGAGCGTTCTGTAGTTAATAGTCTCCGGCTTTGTTACTTCACCGTGAGACCAACTCAGTATGCGCTCCGGAGAGGCAACACCGATTTTGATATAGTCAAATCGATCAATACTAGTTGTCATCTTACCCGAAAGACCTCCAGATCCATTGGCTCTTAAGCCCGGCCATGTCTATGGCCTAGTCAAATCAAAACTTTGTCCGCAAGCACTTCTCACTAAAGAAGGAGCGGAAGGCGCCGACTAAAAGTCGTCGGCACCTTCATCGTCACTTGCGTCGTCGCCGGCTACTACAGCCAATCCACCGCCAACAAGACCACCAACAACCAGGCTGGTTGCGTCGGTATCCAAGTCGACAACATCAGTGTCACCACCGATAGTGTCACTTTCAACCGCTTCTCCGAGCAATTCTTCATCGGCTTCGCCGGTTACAGCAACTGCAGCAGGAATTGATTGTTGTCTGAGTTCAGCAAGTTCGGACTCGATGCCGATCTCACCAAATGGACTCATGCGGCGCATGCCACGCGGACGAACTTCTTCAACTTCAGTCATCAAGTCGACTTCGATTTCTCCGCCT
The DNA here is from genome assembly GCA_014380105.1 of Candidatus Melainabacteria bacterium. Taxonomy (GTDB): domain Bacteria; phylum Cyanobacteriota; class Vampirovibrionia; order Obscuribacterales; family Obscuribacteraceae; genus QKMZ01. The sequence goes on along the minus strand of JACMKL010000788.1, from coordinate 9,924 downwards.
TCGCGTGTGCGTTTGGCAACAGAAACGTCGAGACCGATGGACTGCAATTCGCGAACCAATACCTTGAATGATTCAGGGATACCAGGACGCTTCAGGTTTTCACCCTTAACGATTGATTCGTACGCTTTTGAACGACCATTAACGTCATCTGATTTGATGGTCAACATTTCTTGCAGAGAGTAGGAGGCACCGAACGCTTCAAGCGCCCAGCATTCCATTTCTCCAAGTCTTTGTCCGCCGAATTGCGCTTTACCGCCGAGAGGCTGTTGCGTAACCAGGGAGTAAGGACCAGTCGAACGAGCGTGGATTTTGTCGTCGACCAAGTGGACCAGTTTCATCATGTAGATTTTGCCGACGGTGACAGGATTGTCGAATGTCGCACCAGTACGACCGTCAGAAAGAATTACCTTACCGTCGTCACCAACCCAAGGAGCGGATGCATGGATTTTGCCTTTTTTGATTTCGTCGTGGACGAGTTCAGAAGAGGCTTCTTTCGCAAACATTTCGTCGAAAGGTGGCACTTCGTAGGTTTGTTCGGTAAGCATCGCAGCCAATCCAAGCAACGTTTCGAATGTCTGTCCGACGTTCATACGGCTTGGTACACCGAGCGGATTAAGCACGATGTCGACTGGTGTGCCATCTGGAAGGAAAGGCATGTCTTCGCAAGGAAGAATCTTCGCGACGATACCTTTGTTTCCGTGACGTCCGGCGACTTTGTCACCGACCGAGATTTTACGTTTTTGTGCGATGTAAACACGCACTACCTTGTTTGCTACTGGTGGCAGTTCGTCGCCTTTTTCGCGGTCGAACACTTTCACGCCTACAACACGACCGCCTTCACCGTGCGGAACGCGCAGTGAGTTGTCGCGGACGTCGCGAGCCTTTTCACCGAAGATTGCTCTTAAGAGTTTTTCTTCAGGTGGGTGCTCAGATTCGCCCTTCGGTGTGATTTTGCCTACCAGAATGTCATCAGGGTAGACGCGTGATCCGATTCTAACGATGCCATTTTCGTCCAAGTGACGGAGCGATTCTTCCGAAACGTTCGGCACTTCGCGAGTGATTTCTTCAGGACCGAGCTTCGTAGAACGAGCATCGATTTCCAATTTTTCAATGTGGATTGAAGTCATCACATCGTCATAAACGAGGCGGCGGCTGATTAAGATCGCATCTTCAAAGTTGTAGCCTTCCCATGGCATGAAAGCCACGAGCAGGTTGCGTCCTACTGCTAGTTCACCACCCTTGGTGGCAGCACCGTCAGCGATAACCATGCCTGGCTTAACTTTGTCGCCGACTTCAACAATTGGCTTCTGGTTAAGGCAAGTATCTTGGTTAGAACGTTGGAATTTGGACAGTCTGAATTTGACTAGACGCTTGTCTTTAGCGCGGACGTGGATTGCTGTAGCTGAGACATACTCAACAACGCCTTCCAAGTCAGCAACCACAACCATCCCCGAGTCACGTGCGGATTGTTTTTCAATACCGGTGGTGACGTATGCCTTTTCAGTTTGAATCAAAGGCACAGACTGACGTTGCATGTTCGAACCCATTAGAGCTCGGTTAGCATCGTCGTGCTCAAGGAATGGGATGAGCGCGGTTCCGACAGACACAATTTGAATCGGGCTGACGCCAACGTAGTCAACTTGTTCGATCGAAACTTCTTCGAATTCTGCTTTATAACGAACAGGAATCAAAGGATGGACGAAGTCGCCATTCTCTTTAACCGGCACGTCGCCAGGAGCAACGCGATATTTGTCTTCTTCGTCTGCTGTCAGGTAGTGGATGTCTTCAGTTACGCGTCCGCCATCAACTTTGCGATATGGAGTTTCGATAAATCCATATTCGTTAACGCGAGCGTGTGTTGCCAAAGAGCCGATCAGACCAGCGTTTGGACCTTCAGGAGTTTCTACCGGGCAAATACGTCCGTAGTGGCTCGGGTGAATGTCTCGAACTGCGAATCCAGCTCTTTCTCTCGACAAACCACCAGGTCCAAGAGCAGATAGTCTGCGCTTATGGGTCAGTTCTGCCAGTGGGTTGGTTTGGTCCATGAACTGTGACAACTGCGATGAGCCGAAGAATTCACGGATTGCAGCAACCAAAGGCTTGGTGTTGAGCAAGTTAGCTGGAGTGAGAGTGTCAACATCTTGCAATGTCATACGCTCTCTGACGATTCTTTCAAGTCTGGTCAAACCAATACGGAATTGGTTTTGAAGCAATTCGCCAACCGATCTAATACGACGGTTGCCGAGGTGGTCGATGTCATCAACTTGTCCGTCGTCGAAGTGCAAGCCAATCAAATAGTCCACGGCAGCCACGATATCTTCGCGGGTGAGTGTGCGTTGAAGTTCGGAAACAGAAAGACTGAGCTTCTTATTCAACTTATAGCGACCAACTTTACCCAAGTCGTAACGCTTGTCATCGAAGAAGCGGCTGTCGATAATCGACTGTCCACCAGCTACGGAAGGCGGATCGCCTGGGCGAAGCTTTCTGTAAACTTCGATCAAAGAGTCTTCTCTGGACTTTGTGGAGTCTTTCTCGAGAGTCTTCTTCAAGAAGTCGCGGTGACGGAAAAGAGATTCCATTTCTGAATCGGAATAGCCAAGAGCCCGCAACAAGGTTGTTGCCGGCAATTTTCTGTTCTTGTCGATTTTTACGTAAATAACGTCGTTGACGTCTGTTTCGAACTTCAGCCAGGCGCCTCTGTTAGGAATGAGAGTGGCTGAGAATGTACGTTTACCGTTGGTGTCGATTTCGCGCTTGTAGTAGATGCCAGGGCTTCTGACGATCTGCGAAACAATGACGCGCTCTGCGCCATTAATAATGAACGTACCGCGGTCGGTCATCATCGGGATGTCACCGACGTAGATTTCTTGTTCTTTGATTTCACCGATTTCGCGGTTTACCAAACGCATTTGAATACGCAACTTCTTGGTGAAGCTGGCATCAAGCTCACGAGCCTCTTCAGGAGTCTTAGGCTTGTTTGGCTCGGTGTGGTCTTCGAACGTGTAATTTGTGAGGAAGTGCAGCTCGAGTTTGCCCGTGTAATCTTTGATTGGGCTGAATGCTCTAAGTTCTTCACCCAGACCTTCGTCGATGAACCACTTGAACGAACTCTTTTGAATCTCTGCGAGATCGGGCAGGTCGGCGATACGCGAGCTGCCAGCCCCGAAGGTCTTGACGCGCTCCTTTAACTCTAAAGCCATCGATTACCTCTGGTGTTATGGTCGGGGACCATTGACAATATGCAAGCACAGCGGATTTGCTCGCACAGACCAATGCGGTACATATGCGCAAACCGGAATTTGCAACTATACGTAGAGACTAATTGTATTGTCAAACGAATTGTTGTGAAAGTTGAAGGGGAGTGCTTTGGCGTTTGTCGAGTTAAATCTGTTTAATAAAGCTGGACGTCGTGAGTCCAACGTACCCGAAAGTAGATAAAATTTCGCTAATCATATTGCGGTTTCGTTGTGAAACATCTTTTGCTCGTCAAAAAACGCTCAGATCGGGCGAAAGCGAAGATTATGTCGATCATATAGACGATCTGAATCTGATCGCAGCGGCTTTGTAGGCTGATCCTGATCTGCGCCTCCGGTTGCAAGTAGGCTGATAAAACGATAAAACGCGCGCCCAGTCAGCTTTCCAGCGTCTCACTTTATCGTCGAAAATTCGGGAATGATCATGTATGATCAAAAGTGGGGATGGAGCGTTGCTGGAGTTGCGCGCGGTCTTCAAAACCGTTGTGGGGCAGATTTACGCTGTCCTGGGTGGGTTCGATTCCCACGCATCCCCGAATGTTGTCAAGCGAGATCGTCTGGTCCGTTTTCCGAAAATTTCCATGGGTGGGGGCTTTACAAAGATTAGCCGGCACCCATAATTGTTTATTGGAATGTGGTGTTTTAACTAGAAAGTCGGTTTTCGTGAATTCGCAAACAGGAGCATTAGCCTGGCTCGACCAGTTCGCAGGCTACTTGGAAGTAGAAAGAAATTACTCTTCCAACACGATCAGAGCTTATCTCAACGATCTAAGGCAATTACTAACGGCAGATGTAAATGCAAGCGTCATTGAAAGTGCAATAGAAGAACCTGCACAAACTTCAAGTGTCGCTGTTGCAACAGAAACACCTGCTCCGGAAGGTGGAGAAGCGGAATCATCCGCATCTCCAGAAGTGGAAAAGTTGAAGGCGTACATTCGCCAGATGCAGGACCACTACAGCCGTCCGACAGTTGCCCGTAAAATCTCAGCGATTCGTAGCTTCTATCGTTACTTACGTCGTGAGCACTTAATTGATGAAGATCCTTCAAAAATGGTGCGCGGACCAAAACTATCGAGAAGGCTTCCAGCTTGCCTCGATAGAGATGAAGTCTCCAAACTCTTGCAGTCGCCTGATCAGTCGTCGCTTGGGATTAGAGATAGAGCCCTTATGGAAGTGCTGTATGCAACCGGAATGCGCGTAAGTGAGCTTTGCAGCTTGCGTGTGCGCGACTGGGATCCTCAGCAAATGGAAATGAGAGTATTTGGAAAAGGTTCAAAAGAGCGGGTTGTTCTATTGAATCAAAGTGCTGCTCAATGGTTGACTGCTTACTTGTCCAACCACTGGAGCCGTCTGGCTGGTGGACGTATTGCTCAGCCTGACCATCCACTCTTTGTCAGTCGGCAAGCTACCAAGCTTTCCGCCCGTTCTGTCCACCGTATCGTTCTTAAGTACGCACGCAAAGCCGGCATTAACAAGCCGATTACGCCGCACACACTGAGACACACGTTTGCAACCCATCTTCTTGAAGGTGGAGCTGACTTGCGTGTGGTGCTAGATTTGCTCGGACATACAACTATCAGTACGTCGCAAATTTATACGCACGTAACAATGGATCGCTTGCGCAAGGTATACATGAATACCCACCCGCGTGCGTAGTTGAGACTTCGCGAAAGCGTAGTTAACTGATAACTGAAGAAAAGGCGATCTTTCGAGGTCGCCTTTCCTCTTCAATCTGGTATCAGATAGCTTTTAAGAGCTTGATACTTAATTCTCGCTACATCGTTATAATTTACGTCAGGAAGAAAACTTAGTTTTGCGTGGTGCAATAGTCCATACTTCCACAAGGTGAAAGGGGTCATTAATTGGCGGCGCGCCGTTCGAAGGCGAAAAGTTCAAGAGCCGGAGGTTTTAATAAAACCGCCGCGAAAGGCTTGCGCGTTGTAGTTCTGACAACACTTGTCGGTGGTGCCGTCGGTCTCGGTTATTTTGGCGCTTCCCTGTACCGCCAACTTCAGGATTTGCCAGACATCACTCTCGTTGAGCGCTACGAGCCAATCGAAGCTATTCAAATATTCGACCGCAATGATCACCTGGTCTGCACCGTGGAAGGTGACGAAGATAGGCGCGTCATTCCCTTAAATCAAGTGGCTACCCAGATGCAGCAAGCAATGTTAGCTGCAGAAGATCACCACTTTTACGAGCACAAAGGCATCAATCCGATGTCTATTATTCGCGCCACCATGGCTAACATGGCAGCTGGACACGTTGTTGAAGGTGGATCCACAATCACACAACAACTCGTCAAAAATCTTTTCTTCACCGAAGGCATGCGTACTTACGATCGTAAAATCAAGGAAGCATATCTCGCCAACGCGCTCGAGAACAAATATTCGAAAGAACGCATTCTTGAGATGTATCTCAATCAGGTCTATTTTGGCAGCAATGCTTATGGCATCGAGCGTGCATCTTCACGGTATTTTGACCGCTCTGCTGCTTCTCTAAGTCTCGCCCAGGCTGCTTTTCTGGCTGGATTAGTGAAGGCACCATCCGAATTAGGTGCAGCGGCACACCGCGGTGAAGCCCTATCCAGGCAGCGTGAAATTATCGACAAGATGGCCGAATATGGCTACATCACTGCAGGTCAAGCCAAGTCGGCGAAAGCTGAAAAACTGAGTTTCAAACGTGGACTAAATCCACTTCAAAAATATCCGTATTACATAAGTCAGGTTTTGGAAATTCTACGTACTGAGTTCAGCCAAGCTGAGATGCGCAATCAAGGCTTGCGCGTTTACACCAACTTGGAGCCAAAGGCGCAAGAGGTAGCTGAGAAAACCCTCAATGAAGCCATTAAGAAGGCACCTAAAGGTGTATCTCAAGCAGCTCTCGTCTCTGTGCAAGTGCGCGATGGTGCCGTCATTTGTCTGGTTGGTGGCGTTGGAAATTATTGGAAGAATCAATTCAATCGTGCCACAAACCCTCATACCGCGGGCTCTTCCTTCAAGCCATTCGTTTACTTAACTGCTTTCATTAAGGGAGTTTGCACTCCTAATTCAATAGTTGATGACAGTAGATTTGTGGTTAAACAATCGTGGGGTTTACCTGATTATGCACCACAAAACTTTGACCATAAATTCATGGGTAGAATTCCAGTTCGCAAAGCGCTCGCACTTTCGCGCAACGTTCCTGCTGTAAAACTTGGTCAGCAAGCGGGTATGGAGAGTGTGGTAGAAACGGCTAGATTGGCGGGCATTACGTCAAAATTAGATCCGAACTTGTCTCTTGCGCTAGGAAGTTCTGCCGTATCACCGCTTGATATGGCGGCTGCTTATTCAACTTTTGTCCGTGGCGGTGTTGCTATCAAGCCACAACTCTTGCGCCGTATTGAAAATAATCGCGGACAAGTAATTCAGGTATTTGAAGGAAAATACGACAAAGTTTTCAACATGGAGCCTGTTGCCAATCTTGTTGAAGTACTTCAAGACGTCGTCAAATACGGCACCGGTACTGGTGCCAAGCTCGATGACCGCCCGGTGGGTGGAAAGACTGGTACAGCTGATGAAGGTAAGGATATTTGGTTTGTCGGGTTCACGCCTGACCTCGTCACCTCAGTGTGGGGTGGTAATGACGAGAATAAGCCTATTCCAGGCCACAACGTCACCGGTGGTGTCGTCATGGCTCGCATCTGGAAAGACTACATGAAAGCCTATTATGTAGCGATGCCTACGCCAGCAGGACAATTCATAACTCCTTCACCAGAAGAAAAGCCGATCAAGAAAGACGAAGATGGCACAGTTGCTAAAGAAGGAGGCACTCCTCTATTTTTACCTGGATTGAATATAGGCAATGAGCCGACTGCAACTGCTGATGCTGCAATGGCGAAAGCTAAAGATCCAAAAGATGCACCGGTTTTGGTGCCTGATAAGCCCAAGATGGATGCTCGTGAAACAACTCCGCCAGCATCTTCGCCCACATCGATCATCTTGCCCTCAGCGCCGACAAGCGAGCCACCAGCAGTAATTCCACCATTGGCACCGAATTCAACGCCTCGGAGCGACCCACAGCCGGCTCCAGCAATCTCTCCGCCTCCCGTTTTGCGCCCTGAGATAGCACCTCCTGCAGGCGTGCTACCGGGCGAGAGATCGAAATTTGCTCCATACCAGGAGCGTCCTGCCTTCACGCCGACTAATTAAATGAAGGTCTGGTTATCTGTTATTGGTCTGTTTCTATTCGTCTCTATTCCAGCTTTTTGCCAAGTCAATTTAAGCGTTCCTTCTGATATTTCTCAGATTTTTCAATCCACAGCTGAGATGAAGGAATACACACGACTATCGATCACACATTTTTTGCTGTCGATGTTTTGGCACATAGCAATTCTTCTGATCTTTCTACAGTCCGGATTGGCTAGTCGTCTATCTCTCCTGGTTTTGAAGGACAGTAATTCCGTCGTCCTTCGCACCGCCTGTTATTCAATATTTCTGCTCCTATTCACATTTGCTCTTTCATTGCCGCTAAATATTTGGGGCGATTTCTATCTTGATAAATCCTTCGGATTAACGCCAGAAGTTCTCTCCGCCTTTCTCTTTCGCAAGGTGCTGAGTTCTCTGGTGAGTGGCGTCTTTGCAATTCTAGTAATTTCAATTGCCATGCTCATCGTCAACTATTTTCCTAAACGTTGGGGCATCTTGCTCGGACTCTTTTTTGCGACACTGACGACTTTTCAATCTTTACTTGCGCCTTATTATTTTGAGCAAAATAGCAGCGACTTGAAGCCTCTTGATAGACCTGCTTTGAGCGCTCGCATTAATAGGCTACTTCGGAAAGCAGACCTTGAGCACGTAAAAGTTTTCGTTGAAAAAGTCTCTGATCGTACCTGTAAACTTGACGGATACGTCGTTGGCGCCGGTCCTTCCACCTGCTTTGTACTTTACGACACAGTTCTGAAAGCGCTGTCAGATGACGAAATTGAGGCCTTAATCGCACACGAAATTTCGCATATTGAACTTGGTCACTTAACGCGCAATGTTTACGAGACCATGCTCTTATTCCTCTTTGCGCCAATGATTTTGCAGCTGCTAATGCCATATTTAGTGCGTATTGCTCCTTCTAAATGGGCTCTAAAAGATGCCAAAGATTTGACTGTTATTCCGACCGTTTGGCTTTTGTTTTGTATTAGCTGGTTAATGATTTTGCCAATTCGAAATTATAATTCCCGCAATTTCGAGCGACAGGCTGATTCAAGAGCCATTACCCTCACCGAACAACCAGAAGGTTTTATGCTCGAATTGGCTACTTTCGCCCGTGCAAATCTAAATGATTTTGATCCACCGCCGTGGGCTGTATCTCTTCTCTATTCTCATCCATCACCCCGCGAGCGAATAGAAGCTGCGATTAAAAGAGCTAAGCAGTAATGACCATTCTTCAGACATACCTGATCAAGAATTCCATGCCTTTGTGGTTCTCAATTTCTATAATCCGCGTCAGCGCGATCGTAATTGTTTGCGCTACTGCTCTCATTGTGGGTGGATGCACAGATTCTAAAACCACTGCAGGCACGTATGGCTACATTGATCACAAAGGAAATTTCGTAATCAAACCACAATTTCTTGATGCTCATGCGTTTGTGAATGGTGTCGCAAAAGTAGAAACAGATTTAAGTCCTTACCACACTGTTGAGAAATACATCGATAAGTCAGGCTCTTTTATCTCAGCGCCGCCTAACTCACATGCCTATGACCGAATATTGCCAACACTAAGTATGGCTGACGATCCGAGTACATATGAGATTTCAGGCGAAGATAGTTTAGGGGTTGCTTTCGTTAATAACCGTGGTCTAAAAATGATGCCATTTTCAGAAGGTTTAGCCATCGCAAAACGTGGTGGCAATTCCGGCTGGGGTTATGTCGATTCAAATCTTGAGTTTGTCATTCCGGCAAATAGTTTTCTCGATGCCCGGCACTTTAAGGATGGCTTGGCCGCGGTTGCAGCCGACGTCGATGACGAAGGACGGATGGTTTCCGTTGTGCATGGTGCGATTGAACCAGCGCATAAGAAATGGGGTTACGTAAATCGCAAGGGCGACTGGGTCATTAAGCCTGAATACAGTTCAGCCGAATGTTTTTCAGAAGGTTTAGCTTGTGTTTCATCAACAGAATCAATCGGTCTTCACGCCAAACGATATGGATTTATCGACAAGACTGGCAAATTTGTAATTGAGCCAAAATTTTCATTTGCAGAGTCGTTCAGTGAAGGCCTTGCAGCGGTGGCCTTGGAAGAATAACAAATGTAGTTTATAGAGCTCGCCGCGCAGAAATGGATAAACAATAGTGGAATGACGAAGCTAATCGAGATTTTTAAATTAGTTATTCTCGGCATCACTATGGGCGTTTTGGCAGTCACTCCCTTCACGTTGCCTTGCTGCGCCAACACTGACTCCCAAGTCATGACTGCCTACCTCAAAGGCATTCAAAAACAATTGATAGTTTCTTGGCACTCATCAAAAAGCACGTTCCTTTCAGTCACCAATGTAAATGCCACACTTAATAAACTGGGTCAGGTCACATCTACTGAATTTGTTTCAGTTGGGTCAAAGAAGGAAAAGCAGGTCATTGAAGAACTTTTGAAATCAACTGGATTTGACGTGCTTCCTGAGGGTCTTGTCGAACTTAATGTC
>JACMKL010000787.1 GCA_014380105.1 Candidatus Melainabacteria bacterium | reverse complement strand
CGATGCCGCCGTCGACACGCGTGTGAATCTGCTCGTGGGTGAGGTTCGAGCGCGAGCAGAGCAAGTCGAAGGTCTTGTTCTGCAGCTGGGTGCAACGCTCGAGTTCACGACGGATGTCGGACAGCGAGCCGTCGACGGCGGAGCTGACCTCGTGGATGAGGAACTCCGACACCGAGCCGATGATGCGCAAGTCAGCAGCCTGGACGAGCCAAGCAGCACACGAGGCAGCACGACCGCTGACAGCGATGGTCAGGTGATGTCCGAAAGACCGCAGCTGACCGAAGGATTCGTAGAGGAACATCGCGTTCTGGATGTTGCCCCCACCGGAGTTGAGATTGATGCGCAGGCCGCGGCCGGGGTTGTTGCGCGACCAGTCGAACAGGTTGATCGCGAACTCGCGAGCAGCCTGCTGGTCGACGCTCAGTCCGAACACGAAAATCGCATCAGGAACCTGATTTGAGTTTTGCATGGTCATACACCTTTCAGTTTTTAACTTTGCGCATGAGCGCGTTGATAAAAAACCGACCTTCGCCGAGAGTGCTGCCGGAAGGCAGATATCTCGGTAATTGTCGGCAACATTTCTTCCGTGTGGTGTGGACGCGTTAACCGCGGAGCCGCCTGCGTAGGAAGTTCTCGACGATCACCATCGGTACAATGCCTGCGCACAGACCGATGTATCCAAAGGCGGCAGCTCCAGCTGGCCCGAGGATGAGGTAGGCAACGAGATATCCAGCGATGCCGGAGATGCCGTTGCGCATGAGCGCGGTGCCAGGGTCGCCCGAGGGCATGAATCCCTTCGACCGAAGCAAACCGCTAAGACCGCCCCAGGCGAAGCCAAGGATCAGTCCGAAAGCGATGTTCAAAAACAGTGGAGTCATATTTGAGTCTCCTCAGAGGTTGAACGCCGTCGCTCGATGCACATCAACTTCCGTGAGGAGGTGGTGGAGCATGAAGTTGAGTGCGGCGAATGGATGGTTGAGAGAACGAACAATTTGCAGCAAATTACCTAAGAACCAGACGAAGTGTCAGATCAGATAACCTTGAGGAGGTTAAAAGAGGACGTATAGCGTGTGGAAAGTAGGTACTCTGCTGGATTTATCGAAGTTATTGATTTGGAAAAAAGAAATTTGATGATTCAAACACTATCTAAAAGGCTTATTACAAGTCGAGCCTTTTCCAAAAAATATAATCAAAACCTTAAAGCCTTTGACTCTCAGGCACCCGTTACTCTTAGCACTGCTAGCACAGCGTTGCGAAGCGAGATTACTTGGTAACTCAATTTTGGCTTGTCTTAACAATAGGCGAAGGTTTTCCTATTGAAGCAGGGGTGTTAACAAGCTTATGTTTTCAAAGTCTTTTCTCTTCCCACTCACTTGAAACTCCGCTCCTAAAACCAATCAGCAGCTTCTCAGTTTTATTTCTTCTCCGACGCAGGGGAAGTCCAACAACACCTTGAGTTGCTGAAGGTAAACGCGGACGCCCTCGGAAGCAGAAACTCTGTCTCTCTCGTAGTACGATGCCAGGACGCACAATAACTCACAGACGTCGAATGTCCGAATTTTATTGTGCAGAAAGTTGATGGTGGAACATGACAATTCAAGAAGCAATTGACCCCGTATGCAAAATGTCGGTCAATCCTGCCACCGCCGCTGGTAGCTTTTCATATGAAGGCACTGACTATTTTTTCTGCAACATTCGCTGTAAGGAAAAGTTTTCAGCAGAGCCTGGAAATTTTTTGACAGTCGAGACCATCACACCGGTTTTTTTCGGCAAGTCGCCCAAGCAACAGACAATGGAAGAGACGCATGTAGACCCGGTCTGCAACATGCTCGTTGAGCCCAGTCAGTCTGAAGCGGTACACGAGCACCATGGGACGACTTATTATTTCTGCGCAAAACGTTGCCAGGAAAAATTTGCCGCGTCCCCAGACAAATATTTGCACCCGGGCGAGTACGAAACAAAACCAGTTGTCCCTGGTGCCAAATATTCTTGCCCAATGGATCCCGAAATAGTTACTGACGGCCCGGCTTTCTGTCCAAAATGCGGCATGGCTCTCGAGCCCATGATTCCAACTTTGAACAGTGGTGCAAATCCTGAACTGCAGATGATGAGCAAGCGTTTCTGGATTTGCCTTGTTCTAACTTTACCGATTTTCATATCAAGCATGATGGACATGCTGCCAATCAACCCGCTTCATCACCTGCTGCCGGAAGCAGTGGTCAGCTGGTTGCAGCTTGCACTTGCCACTCCAGTAGTGCTCTGGGGCGGTTGGCCGTTTTTCGTAAGAGCCCGCGATTCGGTCATTAACCGCAGCCCAAATATGTTCACACTAGTCGGCCTGGGCACCGGTGTAGCGTACGGGTACAGCATGGTGGTGACGCTTTCTCCGATTGAGTTACCACGCGCTTTCGTAATGGAAAACGGTTTTCCATATGTCTACTTCGAAGCAGCCGCCGTTATCACAACTTTGGTTTTGCTGGGACAAGTTCTGGAATTGAAAGCACGCGAGCGCACATCGGATGCTGTCCGCCAGTTGCTTTCACTGTCACCGACCGTCGCCCGAAAAGTCACCAGTTGTGACACCGACATCGAAGTGCAATTAGCTTCCGTTCTAAGGGGCGATAATTTACGTGTCCGTCCTGGCGAAAAAATCCCTCTGGATGGCGTTGTTATAGAAGGCTCAAGCGCTGTTGATGAATCCGCCATGACAGGCGAAGCGCAGCCAATCATCAGAAGCACAGGCGACTCGGTCATTGGTGGCACACTAAATGGCACAGGCAGTTTTGTCATGCGTGTCGAACGTGTCGGACAAGACACTATTCTCAATCAAATTGTACGCATGGTTGCCGAGGCACAGCGCACCAAAGCTCCTATCCAGAGAGTCGTTGACCAGGTATCTGCATATTTCGTGCCGAGTGTAATCACAATTGCAATTCTGACTTTCGTTGTATGGGCATCAATAGGTGACGAGCCACGGATTGCTCATGCACTTTTGAACAGCATTGCCGTGCTGATTATCGCCTGCCCCTGCGCTCTTGGACTTGTCACACCGATGTCGCTCACTGTTGCCACTGGCCGCGGTGCAAAGTCTGGAATTCTGGTGCGAAAGCCAGAAGCGCTTGAAGGTCTCGAAAAGGTTCAGACTCTCGTCCTGGACAAAACTGGCACACTGACCGAAGGCAAGCCGTCTCTAGTCAATTTGATGCCCGCTGAAGGCTTCAGTGAAACGGATGTTTTATTGATCGCCGCCAGTCTTGAAAAATTGAGCGAACACACACTTGCCCGAGCAGTGCTCGAAGGCGCCTCCTCCAAAGGTGTAACACCTCAGACTGTGACAGAGTTTCAAGCGAGCGCAGGCAAAGGAATATCCGGCTGTATTGACGGCAAATTTGTTGCCCTCGGCAGTGCGAAATTTATGTCAGACCTGGCAGTCAATTTGGATGGTACAGAAAGTAATGCCGAAACATTCCGCCAGCTTGGTCACACTGTAATTTTCGTTTGCTCCGAGAAACGGCTCGCTGGGATGCTTTCCATCGCAGACCAGATCAAACCCGGCGTCAAGGAAGTGATCAAAAAACTGCGTGATGTTGAGAAATTGAAAATCGTAATGCTAACGGGCGACAATCGCTCCACCGCTCTGGCTGTGGCAAACCAACTCGATATCATTGATGTGGAAGCCGAAGTGCTACCAGCCGATAAAGCAAATTGCATCAAGCGGTTGAAAGAAAGTGGACAAATTGTCGCAATGGCGGGAGATGGCATCAACGATGCACCGGCTCTCGCCACTGCCGATGTTGGTATCGCGATGGGCAACGGTACAGACGTAGCGATCGAAAGCGCCGGAATTGTACTCCTGCGTGGCGACCTCTCTGGTATCATTCGAGCGCGCCAACTCAGTCGCGCCATGGT
>JACMKL010000786.1 GCA_014380105.1 Candidatus Melainabacteria bacterium | reverse complement strand
CATCTCCAACTAATCCTGATAAGTATGTTTTAAAAGTCGAAGTCGACGAAAAACGTACAGGATCAGTGGGCATGGGCGGCGGCGTGGACTCTGTCGCCGGTCCATTCGGATCGCTTAGCTTCTCAGATAACAATTTCCGCGGTAAAGGACAAATTATTTCCTTTAATTCCCAAATGGGAACCGGCATGTTCGGACGAGGGGTCAATGCCATCAACAACCCCGGAAACGGTTTTCTTGTAAACAAAAACAACTATCAATTGGAAGCAACTTTTGTTGAACCGAATTTCATGAAAACCAATACTTCAATGGCTGTGAGTGGGTTTGGACGGAATTTCTCATCGATGATGGTCGACCAGGCTACTCAACGCACTCTCGGCGCATCAACAACTTTCACCCGCACAATCAGAAAAAATACTAATTTCAATCTTGGCTTTATCGGTGAAAACACCAGTCTTCGTGATTTCGGCAGTACGTTTGGAAGCGATAGCGCCCTCAACATGATGTCGCAACGTGCTCTGGCTGCCGGTCTTGCCGGCTCACAGCAATCTGCCAATGCCCTTGCGCAGTCAGTGCGCGATGGTCAATTGAAAGGCGGCACATTTGTGACCGTCAGTCCTTCAATTACCTATGACACCAGGAATGGTGCCGACCCAACTAAAGGTACATTCGCAAAAATTTCAGCCGGTCCATCACTCGGATTGGGCGGGGCCAGTTTTGTGAAAGCGGGTGCTAGTTTCAGTAAATACATACCGCTCACCAAAGACATAACACTCGCAACTAATCTCCAGGGTGGCACTTCGCTTGGCGGGATGCCGCAATTCGCGCAATACAGATTGGGTGGATTTAATGGTATTCGCGGATATCGAATGTTTTCCGATTTAGGCACAGGTTCCGGAATGTTGATGGCAACTGCCGAACTGCGTTCACGGCTTCCACTGCCAGGTAAGAGCAGCAAAATTGTCAAATCGATCGATAAACACGTCAAGGCGACAGCATTCTTTGATGCCGGTCACGTCATGGGTAACGGTCTCACCAACAATCTTTATTCGCGCTCTAATTTTGGCGCCTCTGTTGGTGTCGGTCTTCGAGTCAATGTGCCGATGCTCGGTCTCATCCGGTTTGAATATGGACTGCCACTTGTTTCAAGTATCTTGGGCAATATGACACCGCGCCTGACTGTCGGATTTGGCGACCGCTTTTAGTTAATAACCAATGTTTTAATTACGCACGCATCATGTGCCGCCTTTCAGCGGGGCTGATACTGTAAACTTGGACGTTTGGCAGCGTTTTTTGTTATCGTGTTTTGGAGAAGAGCATGCGTTATTTGCACAAAAGTCTCGTCCTGGTTACTAGCGCGTTATCCGTTACTCTACTTTCACTTCCAGCTCTGGCTCAAGCGCCAGCGGCTACTCCAGCAGCAAAGCCAACCTTGACTGGTGGCGGCGGCGGAATCGGTGTTGTAGATCCGGACAAAGTAGTTAAGGCTTATCCGAAAGCGGAACAACTAGCCAAGGACCTCAAGAAAGAAGAAGATCGCGTACACAAGCTGATCGAAGACGGTAATCGTTCACTCGAAGAAGCAAAAACTGCTCGTAAGCCACCAGCAGAATTGGAAGGATTGCAAAGAAGACTTCAAGAGTCGATCGACAAAGAAGTCAAGACAGTGCAAGCCCGCGCTCAATCGCTTGAATCACAACTCGAAGGCGATGTTCAAAACGCCATCAAGGCTGAAGCTGCTTCGAGAAAGCTTGACATTGTTTTGCTCAAGCCAGTTGTATTCATGGGCGGCATCGATTTGACAGATGCAGTCATGAAGCGCCTCGCCGCTAACGCTCCAGCAGCAGCTGCGAAGACAACAACTAAGTAATCGATTGCTGTGCCGGGGGACATCCTCACAATTATTGTGTTTGCGACTGTCCTCCGGTCACACCATTACTGGTGAAACCGTCGGAGTCAGAACATGAAGTTGCCTACAGAAATGACACTTCAACAGATCGCCCATGTTCTGGGTGGGAGAGTTGAAGGACCGTCCGACCTCAAAGTTGGAGCAGTCGCCACCTCGCCATTTTTGGCTGGGGAAAACGATCTGGCTTTAGTCTTTGACGATAAAGCGGTCAGTAGGTTGGCTGATTGCAAAGCTAAAGCGCTTGTTGTCGCTGAAGGTGCAAAGACTGACCGTCCGCGCATCATCGTAGTTCGTCCGATGCTGGCGATTCAAAAAATGCTTTCGGCAATTGCGCCGCAAAAATACGCTCCAGCTGTTGGTGTTCATCCTTCAGCCGTCGTCGATGCAAGCGCGGAAATAGCAGAGACTGCGGCTATCGGTCCACTGGTTGTGGTGGGACCGAAATCGAAAATCGGTGCTGGTACAAAAGTTTT
>JACMKL010000785.1 GCA_014380105.1 Candidatus Melainabacteria bacterium | reverse complement strand
GCTTTCCACACCGATGCGGCCGTTGTGTTTTTCCACCAGTGCTTTAGATATCGCCAATCCAAGCCCAGTTCCGCCCTGTGCGCGAGTATCAGACGAATCTAATTGTTGGAATTTTCCGAATAATCGGTGCATCTGACTCTCCGGAATTCCAGGACCATCGTCTTCGACTTCGAAACGAACGGCACCATTTTCGCCGCCAAGGACTCGAACATCTAGCTTGCCATCACGACCGGTGAATTTGACAGCATTCGAGACTAGATTAGTGAGAATTTGCACGACGCGGTCATGATCTCCATGAACAGGGCGATTATCATCGATATGCACAGCAATTGAGACACCATACTCCTCGCACATTCCGCGCAAGGAGTCAGCAGTTGCTCGCACCATTGCTTCAGAATCCAGGGGCTCTAACTTAAGTTCAAGCTTGCCTGCTTCAATTTTGCGAAGGTCTAGGATGTCGTTAATAAGGCGAATAAGCCGGTCACAACTGAGCCTGGCAATAGTGACTAGTTCCAGCGCATCGACCGGTATCTCGCCAACCACACCGCCTTCCATAAGACCAAGTGCGCCGCGGATTGAAGTCAATGGTGTTCTAAGTTCGTGTGACACGGTCGAATAGAATTCACTTACGCGTCTTTCAACTTCTCGGCGTTCAGTAATGTCGCGAATAATTCCGGAATAAAAGTTTTTTGTCCCCAATACGACTTCACTCACCCGAAATTCAACAGGGATCGAGACACCGTCTTTGCGTTTTACGATAAGCTCTCTATCACTATATCCGTAAATTCTGAGGTCATCTATGACAATAGCCAATGAGACCGTTTTACTATTCGATGAGGGTCCAAATGCAGAACCGCTAACGATAACATCGGTTATTACTTTACCGAGTACATCATCAGCGTCGACACCTAGAATTCGTTCGAAGGCGGGATTAACTAGTTCGATCATTCCAGACAGGTCAAATGTAATGATACCGTCCATAGCACTTTCCAACATAGCTCGAATGCGAGCGTCACTGTCTTTCAAACGGATCTCGGCAGACATTTGTTCTGCGAATTGGTAAATCTGCGTGGCGATTGAATTCAGCATTATGAAGAATTCGGAATCTGGTATCATCGGCTCCAAATTCACAAATTCGAGAACACCGAAGACTTGATCATCTTCGATAACAGGAAACGAGAGATAGCCGACTTTCTCTGGTAGCGATTCGGTACGTTCTGCCAATCCAGAATCAATCAATGTTTGCGAAACATAAGGCTGACCGCTCACCAGAGGAATTCCGAGCGGACCGTCACCACGTCCGAAAGTAGTGATTCGCGAATTTTCAACGAGGTCTTTGATTTCAGTGTTTGAAGAAGTCCAGCTACCTTCGAGGTGCAAGACATCTTCTTGCGGGTCAAGTAACCACAACATTCCCATCGTCCACTGACGATTTTCACAAATCGCTTTTATGAGTTTGGGAGCTGCCTCGGCAAGGTCTGAAGATTCGGCAAGTGCATCAGTAATTGCGTATTGCATGAGAAGACGTGCTTCAGCATTTTTACGGTCAGTGATGTCTTCTACAGTCCAGATATAACCGCGCGATACTCCTTCGGATGCACCAATGGATGTGACACGTGTGTGCACCCAAACATCAGTGCGATCGGCAGACACGATTCTAAAGTCGGCAACAAATTCGGTGGACATTTCCATCGATGCGCGCCAGTCACTTAAAAGCGGATCGCGATCTTTCGGGTGGACACAACGCAACCACCCTTCATCCGTGCAAGTTTCGGCCTCGAGTCCTGAAATTCCCTCCCAGCGACGATTGACATAAAGTCCGTTGCCCGCTGCATCCGTTAGCACAATTCCGATTGGAGACGCGGCACTGAGCTGGCGAAATCTCTCTTCTGTAACGCGCAACTCTCGCGTTTGTTCTTCAACTCGCGCTTCTACTATCAAATTAGTGGCTTCGAGTTCTGCCTGACGCTGACAGGTATCCCACAATTCTTGAGTGCTTGTGATGATAGAGCGTATCAAAAATAAGTCTTCAAATAAAATCCAGCCGGCGTGCTCAAGCGTTCTCCATGGGCTGGAATAGCTCACTCCATAGATAGATTCCGGCCAGTACATTCCTCTGAGCTGGTGGTCGCCTACAGTTATCAACGAAGCTGTTATGAGTACACGCCAGTCTCTATAAAAGGCTAAAATCGCCAGTGAACCGAAGACGTGAAAGTGTGTCTCCATCCGCCCTGCAGTCAGCTGAATTAACAGTCCTGACATCAACATCTGGGCGATGGCAATTGCGTATCGCGTAAAAGTTGCACCAGGAAATTTTATGGCCAGGAAAATCGGAAAGACAATAATGGCGGCACCAAAAATTGTCGCAATCGGAAATTGCAGCACGGCTCCCTTACCGGCAGCGTCCCATAATAGACTCGAAACAGCCAGTGAAATGACCATGGCAGCAAGCCATTCAGCAGCGAGTAAGCCGGCGAACCAGCGGTCCTGACGCGCAAAATTCTTCTTTCGTTGCAAGTCAAAAAGGCGACCAGTTCGCTCCAGAACTTTGTCGTATGCTTTGTGGATTGTTTCTGACTCTGGCATTGTTCTTCGAGACGACTCGATATCAGCCGCAAACACAGTACGGCGCCAATTAAATTATGCCCAACCGGTGCTGGAAATCCGCCCGATCTGACGTTTTTAACTGAATGGTTAGACTATTTCTCTTTCTTGAACCGCTCGAAGAATCCGCTGCGCTTCATCTTGTCGGTGCCGCTTTTGCTTTCTTCTTCGCGCTTCGCGTTGATGGCACGCCAGACACCAGAAGCGGTGCCTTGTGTTTCTTCAAACAGTTCGTCGGCTTCTGCGTTGCGATCGCATTCCTGAAGCATCTGCGCGTATTTTTCGGTAAGACCCTTAACCTCAGGGCTTCTGTAGCCGTAAAGCTTTTGCTTAATTGCCAAAGAGCGTTTGTAGAACAGCTCGGCTTCGTTGTAGCGCTTGAGTCCGTGATAAAACAGGGCTAAATTCAAAACAATGGTCGCCACGCCAGGGTGTTCCGCACCAAAGTTGACTTCGTAAATAGCCAAGATCTCCAGCTGGAGGGGCTCGGCTTCCATATACTTGCCTTCCATCTGCATCAGATCGACTATATGACTGAGACTTTTGCCGACATCGAGGTGTGTTTGCCCGAGCACCTTTTTTCTGATTTCGAGCGCCATGTACAGAACTTGTCCGGCTTCAGCATACCGCTGTTGCTTGATGAAACAGTCACCAAGTCTATCGAGGGTGTAAGTTGTGCGGGGATCATTCTCACCGAATTCATCAGATGCCTTTACTGCCAGCATCCAGAAATTCTCAGCTTCCGCATAACGGCCCATTTGGACGAGTTGCTCTGCGGAGTCTTTATATTTTTCCCACTCAGTAACCATCATCTGACTGCAAAGCCCAATTTTAAAAACTGAAAAACCCAGAATTCCTTACATCTTTACGCGCTTCCAATCACTCCTGTAGTGCAACTTTTTCCATTGGTCGCCGCGCTTCACAAATATATCAGTACATTGAGACTTCATTTTACTAGGGTGAGCGCCACCATACTCTTTGTATGCCACAAAAGTGACGGTTGCAGTATCCCCGTGTACAAATGCATATGGGTGATCGATAGTGTAAGCCTTGAGAGGCTCTTGCGAATTAGGGTTGTGGAGAATCAGACGAGTTTGAATATCCTTCAAGACTGCTTCTTTCCCCGTAATCATTTTATGACTGCCTTTGTCAAAGGTCGTGCAATGCTCATCAAAGAAAGGCGCTGCCTTTTCGAGGTTGCCTGAGGCAAGAGCGTTGGTCAATTCTTTCACGACCTCCACAACTTTGGCAGACTCGTCACAGCCGTGGTGCGGGTCAATACAACTCACTTTGCAGGCTTCCTCACCAGCTCGAGCCGGAACCGTCAGGACGGTCGCGGACACAAAGGCGAGAGACAGGGAGAGAAGGGAGCAGATTTTGAAGAATTTGAGTGTTGCCATTCTGGCCACCTATTTGGTTGTGCGAAGTGCGGTTTCGACGTCTCGGAGAGAAGAATCGGTATCTCGGAGATACGCATTAATACGATCGTTGCGCTGTTGGAGCTGATTTAGCTGAACTTCAACAGCGTGCTGGGCATTGAGCAATTCTTGACGCTGACCAAGAAGTGCGTCACGCGTGCGTTTTAGGTTGTAGGCGACATCAGTGTCTGCCTGGGCAACGCCACATACCAGAAGAATCGCGTTTGCGAAAAGAATCGCAGGGATGCCAACCTTAGACAAATTAATCGTCCTACTCACAAATCGTCCTCAAGCAGGATTTGCCAAAAGAAAGTGTAGAAACGCGACAGGCTTGTTTCACCGTACGCAGCCAATCCATATATTACTCCGAATATTACTCATTGATCACATTGCTCTCAGCCCCTTTGTAGACTGCTGCACCACCATTCTAGCGATTCCAGAGAAGCAATTGTCAAATCTACGCTTACCTGGGAAGAAACAACCCGTAAAGGAAACATTCTCGCAGTGCTAACGTCTCCCAATTCACAAGCTGGAAACGGCCAAAGAATGGCAAATATTGCCGATTACTTAGCACGTCAACCACGTAACATGGACAAACCAAGAGAAGAATGTTATAACGTAGAAATAACACTTACTTGCAATCAACAGATAACGTAACGGCGCCGCAGCTCATAGGACTAGACCCATGCAAGCAACAACGAGCAATCAAGCATCCAAAGAGAGCCAGCAAATAAGAGCTCTTTCCCAGGAAGAGCTTGAGATGGCCATGAAGATCATCAAGTTTGCGCTTGAGGAAGATTTATCAGTAGAAGGCGACATTACGAGCCGCTCAACAATTCCCGCGGGCAAGCAGGCCAAAGCGGTATTGATCGCCAAACAAATGCCTGCAGTGATTGCAGGACTGGCAATTGCAGAACTCGTTTTTAAAACTGTCGACCCAGCAATCAAATTTACAGCCTTAATTAAAGATGGTGCCGCCATTGAGCACACCCCTGTGAATATCGCAACCATTTCCGGACCCGCGATTTCAGTTTTGACGGCAGAACGCACTGCCCTCAATTTAATACAGCGCATGTCCGGCATCGCCACTCATACAGCTGTTTATGCCGACAAAGCACGAGCGGTCGGAGTGGCTGTTTTAGATACGCGCAAAACTGTCCCGGGACTTCGGGTGCTGGACAAGTTTGCAGTAAGGCTTGGTGGTGGCACAAATCATCGCTTCGGTTTATATGACCAAGTTTTGATCAAAGACAATCACATTGCCTGCGCAGGTGGTATCACCCAGGCAGTAGAGAATGCACGCAAACTTTACAGCGATAAAAAAATTGAGGTTGAAACAACCAACCTTCAAGAAGTCGAGGAGGCGCTGACGGCAAAAGCCGACATTATCATGCTCGACAACATGACACCACAACAAGTTTCCCAATGCGTCGATGTAATACAAAAAAGAGCATTCGTCGAAGTGTCGGGCGGCATCACCCTTGAGACGTTTGAAAAATACTTACTCCCAGGTGTCGACGCGATTTCAATTGGAGCATTGACTCATTCAGTCAAAGCAGTGGACATCAGCCTAGAGGTTGAAATAGAACAATGACAACAACAATGAATAAGGGAAACAATCTTTCCCAGAACAACTCAGAACATGTGAGCAAACTCGTTAGTGAAATTAACGAGTGGAAGAAAAAACGCAATGCGGTAATTCTTGCGCACAACTATCAAATCCCGATTATTCAAGACATCGCTGATTTTGTCGGCGACTCGCTCGGACTTTCCAGACAAGCTGCTGCCACTCCCAGTGATGTCATCGTATTTTGCGGTGTCCACTTCATGGCAGAAACTGCGGCCATTCTTTGCCCTGACAAGCGAGTTTTGATTCCGGATCTTGATGCTGGTTGCTCACTTGCTGACTCAGTTACCCTTGAAGGACTTCTGGCTTGGAAAAAAGAATATCCAAACGCTGTGGTTGTTTCGTACGTTAATACAACTGCAGCCATCAAAGCAGAATCCGACTACTGCTGCACATCAGGTAATGCTCTTCAGGTCGTCAACTCGATCGATCCTGATAAAGAAATTTTGTTCTTGCCGGATCAATTCCTTGGCTCTTGGGTGAAACGCATGACAGGGCGCCAAAACCTCCACATCTGGATGGGCGAATGCCATGTGCACGCGGCGGTTCATCCGCGTGCCATCGACGAAAAGATGAAAGAACATCCTGAAGCCGAATTACTCATTCACCCAGAATGCGGATGCCTTACACCTTATCTTGACAGAGTCGCTCGCCAGGACAAAGGTGATCAACTGAAAGTCGCATCGACTGAAGGCATGATTGTTAGAGCTTGCCAATCGCAGGCGAAGAGCTTCGTAGTTGCTACCGAAGAAGGCATCTTGCACCGCTTGAAGAAAGAAAATCCGGACAAGGAATTTTTCCCGATTGCTGAGATGAGTTGCCAGTTTATGAAAATGATTACGCTAGAAAAGCTGCATGCAGCGCTAGTAAATGATCAATTTCACGTGACCGTTCCTGAAGACACCGCTGCTAAAGCGCGCCTCTCAATCGAGCGAATGGTGGCAATCGGCTAATTTCCGAATAAGCCGACCGTTTTTGTACAGGCAAGCAAGTACAAGGAGTACGTCATGCCTGAGATAAATTCACTATCAATAATGCCTGACCCAGGCTTAGCAGAAATCGAAACCGATGTCGTCATTATTGGCTCAGGAATCGCCGGGCTTTTGCTTGCGCACGAACTGGTCGAAGGTGGAGTCAATGTCGTAATTGCGACAAAAGACTCGTTGCTCGACTCCAACACTCGCTACGCACAAGGTGGCGTCGCAGCAGTGATCGCCGAAGCCCTCGGAGATTCGAAAGAAGCACATTTGCAAGACACCATCAAATCTGGTGCCGGGCTTGCAAACGAGAAAGTAGCCCGCGAAATAATTGATGGTGGCGGTGCACTGATTAAAAGACTGATGCAACTCGGTGTGAAATTTGACCGGACTGAAAATGGCCAGATTTCAATGCACCTTGAAGGTGGGCACAGTCAAAGACGCGTACTTCACTCTAAAGATGCGACCGGTAAAACGATCGCAGAACAGCTCGTAGCGGTGCTTCGCGACTGCGCTCTAGACAGTGGGCGCTCAAACAAAGTTGTAATTCTCGAAAATGCCTTTGCTCTCGACATAATTAAGTCCGAGGATAATCAAGCGTGTGGAGTATTGCTATCTTCTGGCAGAGAAGTGGTGGCAGTCAAAGCTAATGCAATTGTTTTAGCAACTGGTGGCATTGGACAAATATTCGAGCGAACTACTAATCCTCTCGTTGCGACCGGAGATGGCATTGCGCTTGCCGCAAGAGCCGGAGCAAAATTAGTAGATATGGAATTTGTGCAATTTCATCCGACAGCCTTTTTTAAAGAGGGCTATCCAGCGTTTTTGATTTCCGAAGCTGTGCGTGGGCAAGGAGCAATTCTCGTCGACGAAACAGGACACCGCTTTGCATTTGATTTTCACAAAGATGGTGAACTTGCCACACGCGATATCGTCGCGAACGCTATTCACCAAACCATGACATCACGCGGCATTCCAAATGTTTTCCTCGATTTGCGTCCGATTGGAATTTCACAGATAAATGAGAAATTTCCAAACATTCTAGCGACCCTGGAAGCTGCCGGAATCGATGCAACGAAGGAGCCGATACCAGTTTGCCCTGCTGCTCATTACTTCATGGGTGGCGTGGCAGCAGACACCAATGGGCGAACCTCTATAGAAGGATTGTTCGCAATCGGCGAATGCGCATCAACTGGACTACACGGCGCTAATCGATTGGCGAGTAATTCCTTATTAGAAGCAGGAGTGATGGCACTAAATCTTGCTGACATTCTGGTGCGCGAAGCAAAAACGCAGCCAGGATATATCCAAAAGAGCGCCAAAACATATCAACAACTGATCAAAAGTGCTGATTGCAGCGTCCCGAATAACGGGGACAAGAAGCATCTGCAAAGGTTGATGTACAGGGGCGCAGGTCTGGTGCGCGATGCCAAAGGTTTGACCGAATTGCAAAGCGCACTCGCGGCAATAACTACTTATAAAACCAGCTTCAATAGAAGCGATCGTGAGGCAGCAAATATGCTTTTGGTTTCAAAACTGATTGCAGAAGCTTGCCAGCGCAGACGCGAATCACGCGGATCGCACTTGCGAAGCGACTTTCAAGCGAGTGATGACGTTCATAATTTGCACCGAATCACCTTCGAAAACGGATCGTGGAATGCAGAAATGATCGAAAAATTCCACTTAGCATCAGTCCAAAAGCCGCTGATCGTTACGAGATAGTCGATTAAGTTTCCTTCAAGCTTATCCCTTGGCAGCGAGCACAAACAATGACTGCATGTGCGTATAGCGTGATTAACGCTCAATATTGATCGCGAATACTTGATGTTCTAAAAGCTAGCTAAAGGTATACACTTATATCAATCTTTAGGTTGTCTTTAGTTTCTCCCCGGGAATTGGTTATGGAACTTACATCAGTAAGTCCTAGTCTCAATTTGCGTAGCTAGACGTACCTGAAGGGCAGATACATTTTGCCTCAGATTTTTCCGGAGTTTCATCATGATTTCCCGTACAAAATTGCTCATAGCGCAGCCAGACGCAGCAAAACTCGTCTCACTGATCTTATGGATGGAGCAATTCACGGATATTGAAATAGTTGGCACCACCCGTGGTGGCGAGAAACTCGTCAACTGCATTTCGCACCATCAGCCTGATGTAGTTCTTCTCGATTTTAGTCTTTCAACTGCAAATGCTGCTGCTGCAGTTAGCAGAATCAAAGGGGTTTCTTCCACACCTGCAATCTTAGTTATGCATGAAAGCGAAATTGCTCCAATGGAGTCAGCTCTCGGAAAAGACCTGGACGGATACATCAATCCGAAAATGTCTCTCAGCGAATTGACTGACTCAGTTCGCATGGCTGCTCAACGCAGAGTTGAAGCTGGAGCCAATGCTTACATGCCGGCAGCATTAGCTGGTTAATCAATTTGTCGCGATTTTCTCCTGAACAGTGGGACGAAATTAAAATAACTTCGATAAAAGGGGATCAAGCATTCCTAGATGCTGGCACTGAAGTTACGAAAGCAAAAATAGATTCGTACCTGAATATTTGCGCCGAAAATCCCCTTTCAACAGGTGAGAATTTAGTGGTGCTCGCAAACAGTGTCGCTTTAAGTATTGGATGGGACGGAGCCTGCCAGGTATACGAGCACGCAATTCTAATAGAATCCGAAATGCAAGAAACGCTTGGAGGCATTTACGCCTGCTGGCTTTCAAAAGCAGACGAGTTGTTATTCCATTTGCAAATGAGCGACGCCGACAGGCTAAAAATTTCCATTGATACCATTCATTTAATTAGACGTTCAATGGAGGGAAATCACAACAACATGTTTTCTCTGGCATTTCAATGTGGACAAGTATATTTTCAAATACCAGGAAGAACAGCCGAACATTTAGCAGCCGCAGAATATTGGCTACAATGCGCTATAGATTGGGCAGTACCGGACTTTGATTTAGAATACGAAATTGAAATTGCAAAAGAATTTCTTCGCAAAATAGAAGTTTTGAGGAAAAATAGTGATCAAAGTCAGGATGGATCTACCAAGTAAACTTTGAAGATTCGGTACGGACCAGGTTCTACGTCGTGAAAAATTCCTGATACAACAGAGTTTTTGGCTTCAGCGAAGGTGTCGTACAAACAGCTTGAGTTGACCGGCGCTACCGACTTTGCCGCGACATTGCTGCAAGAAAGCAAAGAACACTCAGGAGAGTTCCGGCAAACAAATTCAACAACATCAAAACCTACAAATTGCTTCTTTTGAGGAATATCGACTTCTGTTTTCCAATCAAGCACACTTTCAAATGATGACCACGTGCCAAAGTCGTGCGCTTCTTCACCAGTAAAATCGAACTCTAACTCATAGGCTTCATAATAAAACAAAGTCATGCCGGTTAAATCAATTCCATTCTCACTTGCTAGAACATTCATTTCCTGCGGTGAGTTGAAAAACCAATAACCATTGTGAGACCAAAATTGGATGTAGTCGTTAAAGTTATCGGAATTTCCTGGACTACCACAGTTTCCAACGGAATAAATGGTTTTAACGTGGGAAGGTAAATCAGCAGGCGGTGCCGCGACTCGTTTGTACATGTAGCCGACAGGTATAAATTTTGGATCTGTTTGATGGTCCACATATGTATTTTACTCGCACTCGGAATCTGAAAGCTCGAGAAAGTCTCCTAGCTATTCAGGTTAAAACTCTGAAGAATCAATTGCTCTCGTCTACACTGTAGGTATGACTCCAGACGTTCTCTACCTTTCAGCTTTCGCTTGTTCAGCCGTTTTGGTTGTCGGCTCAACAGTTGCTGAGAAAGTTAAGGAACGCAAGATGAAATTGGTGGCG
Source organism: Candidatus Melainabacteria bacterium (assembly GCA_014380105.1). Lineage (GTDB taxonomy): Bacteria > Cyanobacteriota > Vampirovibrionia > Obscuribacterales > Obscuribacteraceae > QKMZ01. The sequence goes on along the minus strand of JACMKL010000785.1, from coordinate 540 downwards.
GAAAAAAGCTCTACCACTCACGCGCTTCGACCTGTTGAAATCGGATACATGCTTCGGGGCGGTGATACTAACCATGCACTTTTAGTGATGGGCGTCGACTTGCTTCAGCGCGCCGTAAAACAGCAACTTGGCGCAACAATCCCAGAACCTGCTCAATATGAACTTAAAATGTGGTCAATGGCAAAAGACACAGCGAAGGACTGGGCTTTCAAAAAAGTTGATGCGCACTTGCCACCGGATCTAAAGAAGAACCCGATTGGTTTCGTGAAAAAAATCTATGATCTCTATTTGTTTTTTACAAAATCGTTAAAGCTTGTGGTTAAAGATATTGTTGCCGACCCGCGGCATTTGAAGCGCTACTTCACAGTCGCAGGCGTTATGCGTCTGCTGGCTGATTTTGCGACGGCAGGCTATCAGCATGCATTTAATACGGAATTGCGAACATATTTAGTCGAAGCAAATCTTTTGGTTAGCGAGCAAAAGAAAAGGAAGACAGCACAGTCAATTGCCGCCATTGCAGCGATTTCTTTCATTACGATT
>JACMKL010000784.1 GCA_014380105.1 Candidatus Melainabacteria bacterium | reverse complement strand
TGTCTTTATGAGATTTGCTTAAAAAGGAAAGGTCCCTGCGGCGAAGCAGAGACCTCTCAAAAACGAAAGGAGGACGATGTACTTTGGGTTACAAGTTAGCTGTTGAAGCCCCAATCGTTAGTCGTAACCGGTGTTTGGTACGGCTGAACGTAGGTAGGAGTTTCGATAGCGACCGGTTCTTGTACCGGTGGTGCAAACGATGTTTGCGGTTGAGCTTGGGGAATTACTGGGGCTTGTGCAGCTTGAGCTTGCGCTGCGGCTACAGCGGCTTTGATGCTTTCGTCAAGCAAGCCGGCCTTTTCGCGGAGCAGATACTCTATGTAGTCGCCGCGGCTCATGCGAGAAGCTGCAACTTGTTCATCGAGCAATCTGTGTGCCATAGGGGTGACACATACTGCGGTTGTTGTCCCTCTGTTCTTACCGAAGAAGAAAGACTTGGCTCCACCCTTAGGACCTGTCTGCTTAGCGGAAGCAGGAAGTCTGAGTGCATTCATTCCAGCGCGCTCACGAATGAGCATTTCGACGTAATCGCCGTTTGACACGCCTGCCGCAGCCGCTTGTTCTTTCAATAATTGACGGCCAAGGGCGGTCAAGTTGAAAGATACAGATCCTGATTCCTTGCCAGGGAAACGGGAACGGCGTGGGGACGTTGTCTTCACAGAAGTGTTTGTTGGCACTGTTGTGTTCATTGACTTTGCGGCAGTAGCAAGTTCGATAGCTTTGCTTCGAATATATTGTTTCTGCCTTTCCTCCTTTTCTGAGAAAATCGGAACCCGACTGGTATAGCAAGTACGAGCTTGCTTACTTTTTTGGAAAATCGATAGCTTAGCTATCTCCCAACGCACTCCATTGATTTGACGCATTATTTTCAGCGCTTAAGTCAACGGTCTCTTGAAATGACTCAGGAAAGACATGGTTCTCAAGTGAACCCATGACAATCTAGAGGAAAAACCTCCAGCTCTTCTCCCTTAGTGGTTCCTCATTTGAGGTTTTCTAAGAGTTTTCCTGGCAACCCTTTCCAAGACCTTGATTATATAGCAAAGTTACCGGAATCGAGCAGTAGTCATGTATCACATGTTTTTAATACTGGGCAGAGTTTCGCGCACATGACAACCGCTATTAAACTAATGGAAACTGGCTCTGGGCCCAGCTGTTGAATACCCATGCAATGACTGCACCGAGCGCTGCTCCGACGAAAACTTCTACCGGTGTATGACCTAGGAATTCCTTAATGCGTTCCGAAGATAGCTTCGGATGCTCAGAAAACAGCTCAACAACGATCTGATTCAAGACCTTAGCTTGCAGGCCTACTGTACGTCTTACGCCTGCAGCGTCATACATAACGATCAAAGCGAGGCAAAGAGCAATCGCAAATGACACAGAATTGAATCCTTCTATCAATCCAACCGAAACGGCCATGCCGACGGTGCAGCAACTATGGCTGGACGGCATGCCGCCCGTCTTCGCCATCAGTCTCAAATCAAGGTGTCCGGTCTTAAATAGCTTGGTAATGATCTTCAATAGTTGAGCAGTAAGACTGCAAAGCACAGTCACAAGAATAACTTGCCAGCCCCTTTGATCGTGCCAGGGTGCAGCCGCAATAGCCGTCTGTGTGGCAGGTGATGCCTGAGCGAAGAGGCATGTGAAAGATGAAAACGGGTCCAACAAATGGTCCATAAAGGATGCAATGACTCCTAGTGCGATCTGTGAATAGCATACTGGAGAAGCGCTTTGAGAGCGGGAATCCCAGCATTATCGATTGAGCCTTCGCCTACCAGAAGTAGACCTTGTTGCTCAAGTTCTTTGAGTCGAGCGCGAGCCCCCTCAACTCCGAAAAGCCTTACGAACGTAGCTTTATCAGTGGCCTGATCCTTTCCGGGAGTCTTGCCTAAAGTGGCGGCATCTCCAGTTACATCGAGCAAATCATCAGCTATTTGGAAAGCGAGTCCTAATATTTCGCCAAACCTGGCAAGGCTTTCGAGCTTTTCAGTGGGCGCGCCAATCAAGCGAGCACCAGACCATACTGAGAACCGGATCAAAGCACCGGTCTTGCCGCGGTGGATCTCCTCTAAAATCTCTGCAGTGAGTACAGGCGCAGCATCACAGACTCCATCCGCTTCGGGATGAACGATTATTTCGACGCCACCACTTGGCATCAGTCCGTTTTCTTGCGTCTGACTTTCTCTTCCAGGCACTCCTGTATAAATCATGTCGGCAACTTGTCCACCGACCATACCTTCGGGCCCAGTTGCCTTTGACAACTCTGACACCACAGACAAAAGAGAATCCGAATCAACACTCCTCGGAGTTTCATCTATAAGGATATTGTTTGCCAACATGAGAAGCGCATCACCTGCAAGCAATGCCACAGCTTCGCCAAATACTTTGTGGTTAGTTGGTTTGCCGCGGCGCAGGTCGTCGTTGTCCATCGCCGGCAAGTCATCATGGATCAAACTCATGGCATGCACCATTTCAATTGCGCATGCGCAAGGAAGTGCAATTTCAATTACGTCGTCGAGGTCAAGATTTTTCTTGGGTTGATTGAGCGCCATAGCTTCAGCAGCGGCCAGGCACAGAATCGCCCGCAGGCGCTTTCCGCCGGACAATACCGAATAGCGCATCGACTCCCATAGAATGCCCGAATTATCAGAAGTAAGATAACGGTCGAGTCTCTCCTCAATTAAATTTCGGCGAGCACTTACGTACGCATCAAAATCAAAAACCTGTCCAGATTGAATTCCGTATGTCATGTCGGCGTGACCCGCGGTATCGTGTGTCATTCTTGTTCTTTGCGCGCCTGATAGAGTTCCATGGCGCTTTTAGCAAATTTCATCCCAACTGATGCCCAACGCATCATGCTCTGCTCTTTGTTAATGATGAGCATTGCAAAAGGTGTGAGGTTTCTCAGAAACTCCGGCAATACATCTCTTGCCGCTGAATCTTTTTTCTCAAAATATCTGTAATTTAGCTCATTTAGTTTGTGATTGACGAGCTGCAATTGCATAGCAGCTTCTTCTTTGACCATATCAGCAATATCTTCGACCAGGACAAGCTTTTCGAACAACCAGTCGCGGAAAAGTGCAATTATCAGGGCAAAGACGCTGATGCCGAGCATTACATAAATCATGATCACTTTTGCGACCGATACCAGATTTGGTTGCATGAATATCGGAACTGCAAGACCAACCAACAATAAGACCGCAATAATTTTCACTTGCGGTGGTATCAAATCAGCCGAAATCAGAGGCACATCAAAGGAAGATGAGTAAGCGAGTGCAGCCTCTTCAGAGGATGGCACCGGATGCAACGTGATTGTTTCTTTTGAACTGTCCATTTTCTATTTGAGTAGACTGCGAGCGATGAGCATGCGCTGAATTTGGTTGGTGCCTTCGTAAATTTGTCCTGCTTTAGCATCTCTAAAAATGCGCTCGATGAGCAAATCAGGCTCCAGTCCTTCTTCTTCCGCAAGCGAAATAGCCTCGGTTGCTACTTTCATTGCAGCGTCAGTAGCCTGGATTTTTGCCATGGCAGCAAGCGTGACATCAGATTCACCACTGTCGATACTACGAGCAGCCTGGTAAGTAAGTGCCCGAGCCGATTCGACCATCAACACAAGCGAACCAATCAAATAGTCGAGCTGTCCACTATTGCGCTTTTTCTCGCAGCGAGCTGCAACCCTGAGTGCGGCATCAAGTGCGCCTTGAGCCCATCCCGTCGCTTGAGCCGCGATCGTGACTCGACCTTTAGCAAGACTGCCTAGTGCAACCTTGCGACCGTCACCAGGGGCTCCCAAAATGTTTTCTTTTGGAATACGCGCTTCACTGAAAACAATTTCGCAGGTTGAATAACCGCGCATTCCCAGCATGTCGAATTTTTGTCCGATCTCAAATCCTGGGAAACCTTTTTCAACAATGAAAGCAGTAATGCCGGGCGCATTCTCTTTAGTGCCATCAGGATTCAGAAGTCTTGCCATGACAATAAAGTAATTTGCCGAGCCACCACTAGTGATGAATGTTTTAGTGCCATTCAAAATATAGTCGTCACCAACCAACTTTGCAGTGGTGGCAATGGCGGCTGTGTCAGAGCCAGCATTAGGTTCAGTTAAGCCAAAAGCAGCGAGATATTCTCCGATAGCCGACGGCGTCAAATATTTCTTCTTTTGTTCTTCGGTGCCGTGCTTGTAAACGGGCTCCTGACAAAGCACGTGAACACCGAGCGAGCTCATGATTGGAACGCAGCGTCTGGCAAATTCTTCATTGATGAGCGCAAAACTCAAATAATCGCCTCCGGATCCGCCATAGGTAGTCGGAAACGGCAGAGCGCCTAAGCCTTCTTTGCATGCTAATTCGAACAAATCGCGTCTAAATGTGTTTTCCGAATCAGAACGCTTCGTATCCTCAAGCGAGATTGAATCCGCAAACGCACTTGCCTTGGCAAGCCATTTTTTTTGATCCGCTGTCAAAAGCGGCAAATGCTTTGCTAGATGGGCTGGGTACGAGTCATTTTTGAGCATGGTTGAAGTCATGGCACGCATTCGAGTCTGTGAGATTTAATCTCATAACTATAACGCGTGGACGGGCATTTAGTCTCGTAAAGGCAGTGTTGACAAGTGGGGCAAGAAAACTCAAAAGGATCATTGCTACTACACAGTATAGGTATAGAATGAACAATTTGGTACATACGTAGTATTGACTATTTATGTTATGAGGTTACAATTAGAGGGGGAGGACAAGCGTGCCGAATTATCGCTCCAGTGACTATGACGGCATCAAGTTCGTTTTCAAATTTGATAACGACTTCCCAGACCTATTACATATTTGGGTGAGACATCAGAAGACAGTCGAAGATGCCATAAGGATTTGGTGTGAACACGATTCAGAAGAATGGAATTTAAGGTATCAACGTTTTGAATCGAGGACAAAAACCGAAGGGATCTATTGGTATTGGCTCAAAGAAAGCAAAGTGGTAATGATAATTAGTTGTTTTGACGAATAGGAAATTAACTATGCCTAGAGGAAAATTCGATAGAAACAAGGTGCGTGATGGTGGCATTTACGAATTAACCGCGGATCAATCTTGCATTGTCGAAGAGAAAACAGCACAGGCAGAAGCGGAGTTATTAGAAGCTCGCGTCAATTTTCGATGGGGAAAAAAACAGCTTCAAATGGTGAAAAGAGCAGCGGACCTGGTGGGAGTGCCTTATCAGACTTACATCAAACAGGTTGTATACAGGCAATGCCTTAAAGATATTAGCGAACACAATGCCATGTGTAAGATTATTGCTGAATAGAACTTTGCTAGAATTCCACGGAGAAAGTACTTAGCATGCAGGATAGAACACTTTGGCAGATTCGATTATCCAATCGCTCCATCATCCTATTCCTCGCCGCCAACTTTTCTCTGGAGCTGCGTCCGCTTTCCTTTTTGGCATGGCAGTAGAAGCTCACGCGCAAGACAACTTTGAGGCACACAATTTGGGCAGCAAGAGCAAAAGTAATGACAAGAAAATTGCGACAGAAAATGCCAGTGGAATAATCCGAGCAAAGCATTTAGTAAAAGGCGACACTGTTGGAATTTGCGCTCCAGCAAGCCCCCTGGAAAATGAATCAGAAATTGAATACACCTTCAAATGGCTGAAGCAAATCGGTCTGAAATACAAACTTGGCAAACATCTGTTCGATAGTTACAGCGATTTTGCAGGAAAAGATGAAGATCGTCTGGCAGATTTTCACTCGCTGTGGGCAGATCCAGAAGTGGCGGCTGTTATGCCTATGCGAGGTGGAAATGGTGCCGCACGCTTGCTGCCACACTTAGACTACGAAATGATCGCCAAAAATCCAAAAATTATTGTGGGCTACAGCGATATCACATCTTTCTTGATAGCAATCCATCAAAAAACAGGTCTGGTCACATTCCATGGACCGATGATGGGCGGTTTTTTCGAAGGAGATTACACTTACTCGAATTATCTAAAAGCTGTCATGGATAACAAACCCATCGGAGTGGTGGCAGATCAAAGACACAAAGATTTTTTCCATACTGAAGGTCCACCAACACGTGTTGTTTTGGCGCAGGGTAGCGCGCGTGGAAAATTAACCGGTGGTTGTATGACCTTGATTCGACAGATGATGGGCACACCATACGAAATTGAGACTGACGGAAAAATTCTATTTCTCGAAGACCTGGACGCAGAGCCGCACGAAATAGACCGCATGCTTTACCAACTACATTTGGCTGGCAAACTTGAAAAGGCGGCAGGAATTATCATTGGCGAATGCACAAATTGCGCACCGGGAAAAAGCGGTAGAAATATTTTTCCACTTAATTTCAGCCTGGACCGCATTTTAGAACAACGTCTGGCAAATTTAGGCATCCCTGTAGTTTACGGTCTGCGCTTTGGACATAGCAAAGAAAAGTTTACGGTGCCGCTCGGCGTGATGGCATCACTTGAAGCTTCAGATAAAGGTGTCAAATTCAAAATTGAAGAACGCGCCACCATATGAAAAGCAAGACAGACATGAGCAGACGCGAGCTGCTCAGCAGTGGCACAAAAGCATTTGTGTCGGCAACATTGATTTCGCAAGGAATGAATCAAATGGCGACCAGCAAGACAAACGAGCAGAAGAGCGCCCTCAAAAAGCATTTTGAAAAAGTGATAAAGCCCAGAGCACTGAAGCCTGGAGATAGAGTGTCTCTCCTTTGTCCTGCCGGTCGTCCTCACAACCCGGCTGCAATCAATCGCGCAAAAGTAATTGTGGAAGAAATGGGTTTTAAGCCAGACGTAGGCAAAAATACCTTGCAGTTTTTTGGGACGATGGCAGGCAACGACGAGCAGCGTTTGGAAGATTTTTCCGACGCAATCAACGACGACTCCATTGCCGGAATTTTTTGCGTCACCGGTGGCTACGGCTCCCTCCATCTCGTAGACAAAATAGATTGGGCAAAATTAGCGCAGAAAGAAAGAGTACTTGTTGGCGGAGACGACAATTGCCACCTTCTTTTGTCTGCCTACTCGCAGTCCGGCATGGTTTCTTTTTGCGCACCAAATCTTGATCGCATTAATAGCCGCGAATCCTTCAATTCCTTAAAAGCTGCGGTCACTTCTACTGACTTACTTCCAAACATCCAGGCAAATTATGGCGCAGTAAAATCAGCAGCAACTGATGGTGGTTCAGAAAAACAGGCAAAAGACAGCGCCTTCGAGATCAGATATTCTTATGCACCAGTAGGTGGAACCGCTGAAGGGCATTTAATAGGCGGAAATCTCACTGCAATCGGATCGCTTATGGGCACGCCTTTTGAACCATCATTTGAAGATTCGATTCTGTTTATTGAAGACATTAATGAAGATCACGGCATGCTGGATCGCTGGTTTACTCATCTATATTTAGCAGGTGCACTCAAACAAATTTCTGGCATCGCCATTGGTGACTTCGAAAATTGCCACACAACAGATTGTTTCAACATGTATTCACTGGAAGACTTATTTGGTGACCGCATGAAAGCAGAAAACAAACCAACCTGTTTTGGTCTGCCTCTTGGTCAATCCGCCAGAGCATTAACCGCTCCGATTGGAATTCGAGCGAGCCTGAATGCCTCAAAGGGCACTTTACAGTTTCTAGAGTCTGCC
>JACMKL010000783.1 GCA_014380105.1 Candidatus Melainabacteria bacterium | reverse complement strand
ACTGCACTGAATTGATGTCGCCGCCACCTGACTTGCGATCATGCATGCGCGATTCAAGGTCACGACTCAATTTATCGAGATCAAAAGAAAGACGAATCGATTCCCAGGTACTCAGTTTGTTATCCGAAACTCGATAAGTAGCTTCGTTCTGTTCAATTTGAGCAAGTTGTTTTAGATAATTGTCGCCTTCTGAACGCGTCAGTCGACCTGCAGCGATGGCGTCTTTAATACGTCTTTCGAGGTAAATCTCACGTCCGTCAGTGTCTCCCGTTCCAGTCAGACCGCTAATCAGGTTTCCGAGATCTTGAGACAATACAGGTTGCGCAATCAAGCCAGGCTGTAAAGCCAAACATAGGGCAGCCATTGCAAAAAAACGTACGCGACGCATCAGGAAATCCTCCACTCACATCAAATCCAGTCATGAAATTGTACACACAATTGCGCGCCCGGTCCGTCTACAGAGCCAAATGTGTACAGATAGCAGTGTTCGCCTCTACGAAAGTGCAGTTGTCATTGGCAGCAAAAACATTACACTCGTGGACTCGTACGAGATGTCAGCATCGTAGCGGTAATTTTATTTGTTGTAGCTGATGCGGTAAATATTGCCGCCAAAATCGTCAGATATGAGCATTGAGCCATCTGCCATCAAAGTTAAATCAGCTGGTCGTCCCCATGGTATTCCGTTCTTCAAGAAGCCATCTGCAAATACTTCGTACACAGGCGGTTTTCCTTCCGGAAATTTTACGCAAGTAATTCGGTATCCGCTTGGTGTCGAGCGATTCCAGGAGCCATGCTCGGCAATAAAAATCTGATTTCGATATTCTTTTGGAAACATTTGTCCAGTGTAGAAACGCATGCCGAGAGCAGCTACGTGCGCATCAAGTGGAACTACAGGTGGTGTAAACTTAGCACTGTCAGGCTGTTTCTTTCCAAATTCCGGATCAAGAACATTCATGCCATAGCGGTATGGATAGCCAAAGTTCATACCCATTTTAGGTGCGCAATTTAATTCATCCGGCGGAATATTGTCGCCGAGCATATCGCGTCCATTATCTGTAAACCACAATTGCTTCGTGATTGGATGCCAATCAAATCCAACAGTGTTTCGAATTCCTTGAGCTACTATTTCTAAATTCGAACCGTCTGGTTTCATGCGCATCATGCACGCATATTTTTTTACGTCTGGCTCACAAGCATTGCAGGGCGCACCCACAGGAATGTACAACCATCCATCCGGCCCAAAGCGAATATATTTTTGACCATGGTGCAAATTGGAAGGGAGCGAGAGGTTGACGGTGACAGGTGCAGGTGGATTGGCTAGACGCTTTTCAATGTCGTCAAGGCGCACGACACCATTCACTAATCCAATATAGAGTGAGCCATCCTTCAATGCCATACCCATCGGACAAAATAGATCCTTGGCGACAATATAGACATCATCGACCTTCATATCCTTGTCTTTGTCGACTAGCGCATAAACCTTTCCTTGCAATTCTCTTGTGCCAACGAAAACCACACCAGAAGGGCTTACAGCCATCGAGCGCGCACCGCGAATATTCGGCGCAAATGTCTCCATTTTAAAACCTGGAGGTAAATGCAGACGATTGAGATCAGGAGTGGTGGCACGCAGCGACAAGATGGTCATGTAACCGACAGTCACAATCAAACCTAGCAAGAAGAAAATTTTCGGACTGCTCTTTTTCTTTTCGTTTGATTTAGCTTCTGACATGCGATTTAGACCCCGCCCTGTTTTACTTAACTATGGCTTTGATAGCAGGCGTAGATGCGGCTGCGGTTTTGGGTGCACTTCTCTTCGCCGTACGCATCGTCTGCAATTCTTTTCGTTGTGCAGAAGTTAAAACCGCTTGCACTTTCACCCAGGCAGCGTTTTTCTTTATGGCCAACTGTTTGTTCAATTCTATTTTGCGCTTTTCAGTCATTCTCGGTTTTGGCTCGGACAATGGTGCTTCGGTCACGACGGGCTTTTCAGAAAGAGGAGCATTCATCTTCTGTGGGGCGCTTTCTGATTTAACTGTCGTTTTTCCAGCAACTGCAGTTGTTACTTTTGGCGCTGGAGTTGCCGCTGCAACACCTGCGAGTCTGTCTGCATTGATTTCGTCTTGAATAGCTTGTGAATCACGCTTCAAATTGGCATAAATACCCTGCAGTGTTGTTTTTTGGGACTTGGTCATTCCACTTAATCTTCTGACATTGCGAAATTTTGGAAGTCCGCTGGTGCTTCTTTTCCCCTGCCACTTTAGAGGACCCTTTTTTACCCGCGCAACAGAAGCTACAACCGGCTTTGCTACTGATTTGGTGGTAGTGGTTTTCGCAGTTGCAGTCTTACTAATTGCTTTATCAAGTGCGAGAACGCTTTGCCCACTGACTGCAAATATCGCTAATGATGCGACTATTGTTGTTTTCAGATTCATTGTTCTAATCCTATTTTTCATCTAGTTTTGTCTGCTTCTTTCAGTTTGCGACTTTCAGTTTTCAACAAATGAAAAACCTTATTCTTCTGCTCTTTGAATTCCTTCAGCTGAAACCATAGCCCTGAACCAGCAGAAGAAATATCTGCATTCTT
>JACMKL010000782.1 GCA_014380105.1 Candidatus Melainabacteria bacterium | reverse complement strand
GCGGAAGGCATCGGTCTTTGCCGTACAGAACATATGTTCATGGCGAGTGACCGACTACCCGCGATGAAAGAGATGATTATCGCTTCTGACGTCGATGAAAGAAAAGAAGCGTTGGCGAAGCTGCTACCGATGCAAATAGAAGATTTCAAAGGCATCTTCAAGGCTATGAAGGGACTTCCTGTCACTGTCCGCTTGCTTGACCCACCACTGCATGAGTTTTTGCCGAAGCACGAACATTTGGTCGAGGAAGTCGCCAATATGCGCGCAAAGGGTATCAAGGGCGCTGAGCTGCGTGAGAAAGAAGTGATGCTTCAGAAGGTCAATGAGTTGAAGGAATCAAATCCTATGCTCGGCTTCAGAGGCTGTCGACTTGGTCTAATTTATCCGGAAATCAACACCATGCAAGTCGAAGCTATCTTCACAGCCGCTATTGAAGTAAAAAAAGAAGGCATCGAAGTCTTTCCTGAAATCATGATTCCACTGGTTGGACATCCAAACGAACTTAAATTTGCTCGCCAACACCTAGAAACCGTCGCCAAAGGCGTGATGGAAAAATTGAAAACTCAGGTTGAATACAAATTTGGCACCATGATTGAAGTTCCGAGAGCGTGTGTAGCGGCTGATTTAATTGCTGAACATGCTGAATTTTTCAGCTTCGGCACCAACGACTTGACCCAAATGACCTTCGGCTATTCGCGTGACGACGCTGAAGGAAAATTCCTGCAGAAATACCTTGAAGGCATCAGCGTCGATGGCACACCACAAAAAGTGATGGAGCAAAATCCTTTCGAAGTGCTAGATCGAGACGGTGTCGGCAAACTAATGAAAATTGCCGTTGAAGGCGGGCGAAAGACTAAACCGGATCTGAAACTTGGTATTTGCGGAGAGCATGGCGGTGACCCGTCTTCTATCGCCTTCGCTCACGAAATCGGTCTCGCGTATGTGAGTTGCTCGCCATTCAGAGTGCCTGTTGCGAGATTGGCTGCAGCACAAGCAACAATAGCTTCGACAGAGCGCGACAAGTAAATCAGCCCGAAATTTTCTCCCTAAAGGCGCCTTAAAAACGCGTTGCCAAGCGGTTTTATTAAATCACGTGCCACCATATCCGGTGGTGATTTGCGTGCCGATATCGGCACGCATTTTGACTGAATTCCCTACCGATATAGGCAAGGATTTCGCTTAAAACGGCTTCCGATAACGGCACCGATTGCCACTGGGAATGGTTCAAGGTGGTCTAAAATGCCCATTTTTGGCAATTTTTTGAAAAAAGTTTTTCAAAAAATTGAACTTTTTGCGCGAAGACTACGTATTTACCTATATACGGCAGGAGGGCGCATATGACTAAAACCGGACCAATGACCTATCACATGTTCCAACTGAGTCTTAGCAATGAGATTGTGAAAGGCTATCTTGACTCATTCGATAAAGAGCATCCGACAGAAGAATCTCTAATAGAGCTGATTTGCGGACTGTATGAAGATGATGATTTGAATGTTTGTCTCCATTGCGGAAGCTTCCGTTTAGATGCAACAGACAATGTTCGAAAGAGAAAATGCTCATCGTGTTTCAAGATTAGGAATGTGACTGCAGGGACATTTTTTCACGGACAAAAAAATATTAGAGCAATGTGCAAGCTGATAGAACTGCTGAATCACGGCATCATGCTTAGCTCTCCGCGAATTCATGATCTTGTTGGCATTGCACAATCTTCCGCACTACAAATGACTAAAAAGATCATGGCGGTGGTGGAAGCAAGTTATGCAAACGAAACTAATCTGGTCCCGACAGGAGTTTTCACGAATATATTCTACCGAAGGACAAATGAGACTCCCGCGCAAAGACATCCGCTAAGCGAACAAGAAGCTGCTGACGAAGCGCTTTCTCAAAAGGTTTATGCTTCAGATGTAAGACCTGACACTGAGAAGAATGAAAAGGTAACTTTAGATAAGTTGGGACCTTTCGCTAAAACTCTTTATGCTGAAATTACTTCCGAGCCCAAAAATCCGGATCAACTTGCTAATAAATTCCCTCGAAAACAAATACACGAAATAAGTGCGATGTTATCGTTCCTGCAGCTGAGCGGCTTAGTTGAAGTCTTGCCGGGTGACTACTTTATACGTTTCGATCCAAAAACATCAAAAAATCAAAACCAACAGCCGCATATAAAGAGTGAAAATCAAAAGTCTTTTGAGACGATTATGACTTACATCCGGAAAGTTTCTCACGGCATCAGCCGAAAGCACCTACCCAAATTTATCGCCTCGTTCTGGTGTTTCTTCAACAGAGAAAAATGGGCAAATGGTGAGCTCCTCAAAGCCTGTATTCAAGCTAAGCACATCACCGATGATGAAATAACTGCGACAGTTACTCCGCCCCTAATTCCAATGCCACAATGGTGCATGCGGCTGCCGACGCTGTTTTAAACCCCTGGCACGCGATGGAGAAAATTGATCTTTTTGAGGGCAACCCGCAGCGCTTCATCTTGGAATTCTCAAAAGGCTAGTTAGATAAAAGTTGGAAATCTCGGCTTCTTGTCTTTAGCGAGAGTTGCGACCCACTTTTCGCACTTGCTAATTTTTCGAGTTAGATCAAGTCGCATGAAATCAGTTAGGTCCATTGATTCATCGTGCCAGTCTCTTTCCATCGATTTCAGCGCGGGTAATTTACGTGGATTTGCAGGCGATTTGTTTAGTGTTTCAAGGCGCTTTGAGAGGTTTTGAATACAGCCATCAAGGTAGAGAACAACGGCTGTATATTCGCGCACGTCTATGAGTTCAGTCGCCAACTTTAAATCATGTCGCCAGTCTGCCTGCCCGTATTTGCTCATCTTGGACAAATGCTTTTTAGCCAAATCAATGTCGCATTCGCACAGAGCTACTCGGCCCAGAATGGAGTGACCCATATGAACTTCAAAATTACGTTTTCTTCTTGTGCTTTGTGATTTTGGTGCTTGTCCGCGGTCAATTCAATATTGACCTAAATATCTAGCTTCTTCGAGCATGTTGAATTTAAAGGTCTTTTCGGAAATTTCTTCGACTATCATTTCCATATAAGTTTCGAGATAAGACATTTTTGGAAATCGCTCATGAAGCTGGAGGGCAGCCTTTCCAAACTCAAAACATTTACGGGCTCTATTTCTCTCTTTAATTATTTCGGGACTATGTGTACCGAGAGAGAATAGATGCGAAAGCTTTAGCGGCCATTCTTCATTAAGAGGATCGAGCTTATAAGCTCTCAAGCAAAGCTCTTCTGCCACGTTGGGAGCGGCTAGAGTGAATGAACGGACAGCGTTTTTCAAAATCTTCAGATTGTCTGGATAATCAGCTAACTGCCTTTTCCATTCTCTTTTTATTTTGAGAAAATGACGATTTGCAAAAGGGAATGTGCGGATGCTTTCATGAATGCTACTTTCAGGGTCTTCCTTTATGAACCAGCAAATGTGTCGCGTTAGTAAGTCGGTATCATGATCATTACGATAAAAAGTTTTTCGATAATAGCCAATCAGCATCAACCGAGCATTTCGATTTTCTGGATTTAGTTTTACTGCGGACTCGAATTCTTCTGCCACTTCAGCAGACGCAGCCCATCCTTCTTGTAGAACCTCATACTCGTCCTGCGAATCCACCGCTTAAGCCTCATCACTTAACCACTCCATTCTACACTTGCAACTAAAGTGTGTCTTCCCTGAAGGTGTTCAGGCGACTATGCGGGATTGTGAAGGACTGTCCTCTCGCTGCTACTTTCTCCGCTTTTGCAACCTCATTGCGCTGTCGTAAATAAGTGGCGTACTCACTAATGAATTTTTTTGCACGAACCACATCTGTTTCCTTTGACACCGTGTCTAATGCGGCTTCGAAATATTTACCTGCAAATGTCTTGTTGTCGCGCCTATTATAGATTTCGGCAAGATGCACATTGCTGCGAAAGACCGCCGGTCTCCAATCTATATTTGATTCGTCATCGTCATACCAATTGCAAGCTTGCACCGCTTGCTCAAATTTTGGAATAGCTTCATCGAGTTTTCCGTTTGCTTCAAGAGCCAAAGCGTATCGATAGGATGCTATGCCGTACTGATGCATGAATGGAAAGTATGCAACGCTAAGGTAAGCACGCTTCAAGGTTGCTTCAGCAACGTCATATTGTTTGCGCGCGTAGGCTTTCCTTCCACTTCTCAGAAGATCGTTACTGTGCTCTTGTGCGTAGAAGCAGATGCTAAAGAGAGCAATGGCACCAGCGAACAGGCACATAAATAGCACACCGAAGACTGCTTCGAACCGGCGCTTCCCTTTGTGTTTGATGACGCTTTTGCTTCTTTCCCCAATCGAGAATTTCACATCATCAGGAATGAAGGAGTATGCAACCGTTGCGTTTTTGACTCTGTATTTTCTGTCGTAGCCTTCAATGTCGGAGTGCGCATTTTGTGGGAGGTCTTCGAGTTGCAATTGTCGCGGATTCATAATCACTCGAATAAATTGACCTGAATTGTCGGTATAGGGGTAAAGAGCCTGAATATTTTTGTATTCACTGCTTTTCATTTCCATGTCGCGAACTATGCCATTCGGCATCACATAGCTGGCATAAATTCGCTTGGACGTGATGATGGTTTTTTCTTTCGTCGGCAGAAATTTTTTGAGATTTACAGTCGTAAGCAGAATTAGCCCGACAGTCAAAAATAACAAAGCCTGCAAGGGAAAG
>JACMKL010000781.1 GCA_014380105.1 Candidatus Melainabacteria bacterium | reverse complement strand
CAAAAACAATCCTTACATCATCCAGATTTACTTCCAGCTCTTCTGCAATAATCTGTGGTACGGCTTGATATGATCCCTGGCCCATTTCAGCACGATGATTGATGATCGTTACTTTGCCCGAAGTATCAATGGAGATCCAGGCATTCATTTCGATTCCCAGATTTTCGGCCGTTTCCATTTTTAGAATTTCAGCTTCTTTGCCTTTGGCAGGGAAATTAAAACCCAATGAAAGGACAGCACCGGTCATTCCGGAAAGTTTCGGATATAGACGGAAAAGATTTTGATATGTGATCGAAGCGTATGTGAGTGTTTCTTCCTGAATCGGAACTCCCTCTTTCGCTTCAACAGCCTGGTGCAAACCATCGCTCCAGCGACGTCCTTGCATCATACGGCCAGTGAATTCATCAACGATGACGGCTTCTAGTTTGCCTTCTTCATTCGGCTTGATTACATAGTTGACGTCGAGTTTGTACAACTCTTTCGCCTTCAGCGCCTGCACCAAATGGTGGTGATAGTTGTAATGCATGTCGAAGAGATCGCTTACGCCCAAAATCTCTTCAGCGCGATCTTGACCGCGCTCTGTAAGCAAGATGTTGTGCCCTTTCTCGTCGACCCAGTAGTCGCAATCTTCGTCTTCTTTGTCAGCACCCTTTTCTAATTGCGGAGCTACTTTGGACATGCTCACATAGAGATCGGTAAATGACTCAGTCGGGAAACCGGAGATAATCAATGGAGTACGAGCTTCGTCAATCAAGATATTGTCGACTTCGTCAACGACCGAGAAGTAGTACGGACGCTGCACGAGCTGGTCGAGCGACTTGCGCATGTTGTCGCGCAGGTAGTCAAAACCAAATTCATGGTTGGTGCCATAACTGATATCAGTGCGATAAGCAGCGTACTTTTCTTCGTCCGGTTGGTGCGAATAAATCAAACCAACAGACAGCCCGAGAAAGTTATGCAAGCGTCCCATCCACTCAGAGTCACGCTTGGCGAGATAATCATTGACGGTTACGACGTGCACGCCTCGACCGGTCAGACCATTTA
This sequence comes from Candidatus Melainabacteria bacterium, assembly GCA_014380105.1. Lineage (GTDB taxonomy): Bacteria > Cyanobacteriota > Vampirovibrionia > Obscuribacterales > Obscuribacteraceae > QKMZ01. Next base: position 2,282 of record JACMKL010000781.1, on the reverse strand, counting down.
GATACGACGGCAAAGTTGCAACGAGAGTCTTACCTTCACCCGTGCGCATCTCGGCAATCTTGTTAAAGTGCAACGCCGCGCCGCCCATCAACTGAACATCAAAGTGGCGCATACCGAGTACACGCTTACCAGTTTCGCGCACAACGGCGAAAGCTTCCGGAAGCATCTCTTCGAGAACTTGCTCGAGCACTTTATCTTTCTGTGTGCGGAATTGCCCTGGCATCTTCGGCACATCGTCAGGAATCAATTTGACATCAGGCACATCTTTCAAGGCGTTATCAATTATTCGCTTGAATTCGCCCGTTTTGCCCTTAAGTTCGTCATCGGTCAACTTTTCAATCGCCTGCTCAAAGCTGTTAGCTCTGACGACGTATTGCTGCAGCGACTTTACGCGCCTTTCGTTGGATTCACCAAAGAGTCCCTTGAGCCAAGTACGTGTGCGCTCTTCCCAGGATTCCGACATTCGCTATTCTCTCCCGACTATTTACTTAGTAATCCTACAGAGCCAGCGCCTCGCTGTAATTATCCGCATCCCATGGAAGAATCGGAAAACGCTTGGAAGCCCGCTCAGAAGGCGTTCGGCGACATTCTTTAATTAGTTTCTGATTGTATCACCGGTGCTTCTGACATCCAGCCCCTGCAACCTTCTCCTAAGTATTGGATACAATTGGTCGAAAGATGCCAAGGGCGCTGCTATTATGTGTGACGTTGGGGGCAGCATTCAGGTTTCGACCTGAGATGCCATTCAGCGCTGTCTAATCAACTTTTCATCTGGACCCAAGCTCGTGAACGACGAAAACGAAAATATCACCCCTGTCACTCTAGATAAGCCTAAAGTCGCCACACTGCCTGCTTTATCAGGGATGTCGATGGAAGAAATCGAGGCTTTCGTCAAAGAGCTGGGACTGCCGAAGTTTCGCGCAAAACAAATCCACAGCTGGATTTACACAAAATGGGCCAAAGACTTTGATGACATGACCGACTTGTCTCAGGATTTGCGCGAAAAATTAAAATCAAGCGCAACAGTCGGAATGCTCGGACTCGCCCACCTGCAAGTCAGCCGCGACGACACCCGCAAATATCTCTTTCAATTACCTGACGGCAAAATTGTCGAATCGGTCTTGATGGCATTCCAAGACCGCCCATCATTGACAGCATGCGTATCGAGTCAGGTCGGATGCGCAGTCGGCTGTACTTTTTGCGCCACAGGCTATCTCGGCTTCAAACGCAATTTGACCAGCAACGAAATCGTCGACCAGATCATGACCATCCAGCGAGAGTCAGGAAGACGGGTGGGCAACGTTGTGTACATGGGTCAAGGCGAACCACTACTCAATACAGACGAAGTTGTAGCGTCAGTGAAAAAACTAATCAACACAGTGGGTATCGGAGCGAGACATATCACAGTCTCAACCTCTGGTATCGTCCCTGGTATCAAGCAATTGACCCGCGAAAACTTGCCAATCACGCTTGCGCTGTCGCTTCACGCGCCAGATACCGAGACACGCGAAGAGATTGTGCCAATCACAAAGCGCTATCCAATTCACGAAGTTATGGAAGCAATGGCAGATTATGCTGAAACAACCGGAAGGCGCGTAACCATCGAGTATGTTCTCCTGAAAGACGTGACGGATCACCCAGAACAAGCCGCTCAGCTGGCGGAGCTGGTGCGCGATTTGCACTGCAACATCAACTTGATACCATTCAATCCAACGATGAATCCGAATGGTGTCATGCTCTACGATCGCCCAACTCGCGAATCACAAGAACGCTTTAAGCAAATTGCTTCACGCACCGGAAAGACTGTGACAGTGCGATTGGAACGTGGGACTGACATCGACGCCGCTTGTGGGCAGCTGCACAATAAGTACGCAGCAGGCAAAACTTAGGCTGACATAATCGGCTCAGGTTTTTATGGCTTTGCTGCAAACCCACCAAATATTGACGCCATCAGCTAAATTAGCTAAAATAGACAAAGTTAAGACGGCATAACAAAAGCAGGTCGGCATGAAGACAATTACAGCCACTGAAGCGAAAAACAGATTGGGAGCGGTTATGGACTCCGCTCTGGTTGAACCTGTGATGGTGGAAAAGTCGGGGCGCAACTCAGTCGTCATAATGGCTGCAACTGAGTACGAGCGTCTTATAGCCATGGAAGATGCCTACTGGGCCGCCCGCGCTGTCAAAGCCGAGTCTGGTGGCTTTGCCACGGCTGCCGAAGTAGCGCAACTAATAGAGGACGCGGGTGCGTAACCTAAATCTGACAAAAGAATCACTCGATT
>JACMKL010000780.1 GCA_014380105.1 Candidatus Melainabacteria bacterium | reverse complement strand
TTTGCCTTCCGAAGAGATTTCACGCGTGATAGCATGAGCTCAGTCTGTCGTTGTCAGCATGCAGGCCAGTTCGTCCCTTGAGCAATCGAGAGGCGGACGAAAAGGAAATCCCCGGGGCAGTTAAGGTTTCTCAGATATGGAATTTTCGAACAAGGATCTCACCTGTCGTGACTGCAGCAAAACCTTTGTGTTTTCTGCCGGCGAGCAAGAATTTTTTAGCGCCAAAGGCTTAGTAAATGAGCCCAAAAGGTGTCCTAATTGCCGCATCTTGATGAGAGTACAACGCAACGGTGAAGACCCTGCGCGCACTGCAGAAGTTAATTGTGCAGAATGCGGTTCCCCAACAAGAGTGCCATTCCAGCCAAAAGGCTATCGACCCGTTTATTGCAGCTATTGCTTTCGCACAAAGAAGCTCGAAGGACAATCTCCTGCAGAATCAGAGTCAGAATCAGACGCTCCCGTCGACGGAGTGATCGAAGTCGCCACAGTCTGAAAATTCAGAAAAAATTTGACGCCGCAACTCCTTTGCTAAAACATGGGTTGCGGCGTTTTTGTTTAGAAAAACGGGCATAATTACGCTAGCCATTGGTTGGTAATTCGAGCGCCCACCTCGTACTACTTAACGCCTTTGCAACTCGACTTCGGACCGATAATTTCAGCTTCCGAATGTCTTGGATTCTCAAATTTTTGAGATAGGTCAAATATTTGTGTATCTAGTGCCGAGTCGGGTTTCTCCCGTCCTCTATAATATGGTCTGAATGTACACTTCCAAGAAATCTTGTTTACCATTTGAGGTCGAATGACCGACAACACTGAACCATGCCCTAGCTGCGGTCGTCCCACTCCTGTGGGCACTAGATGCGTTTACTGCGCAACCGTAACCGACCTCGATCTCAAGAGCCTTCAGCTCGACTACATGAAGGCTGCTGAGGGCGAAGAATCCGAGCTGCCTAAACAAGTCATCGTAGTTGTTCAAAAAACCGGACAAAAAGTCCCGTTGAAAAACAGAAAAGTAAAAATCGGACGAGACCCGTCAAATCAAGTTGTCATACCAGACGACACATTTACGTCTCGCCATCACGCCTGGATATCGTTTGAAGAGAGCGACTTCTGGCTTGAGGATCTGGGTTCCACCAACGGAACACTCTTGAACGGTCATCCTGTAGTAAAGCGTCAGGTGCTTTCTGCTGGCGACAAAATTCGTGTTGGTCACACCGAGTTGACCTTCGAGATAGAAAACTAAAAGAAATTATCACTGCTCTGCAGATGATTAACGATGGGTAGCGGGTTTGAATTGCGGCAAATTTTTGCTGATTGGTTAAAAAGATAGATGGCAGAGACGGGCTCTGGTGGCGCCAACCGCATCGAATTAGAAAGTCAGATTCTGTGCGCGTCCCTGCGTCAAAGCTGGGCCATAGACGACGTCAAAGGTGTGCTGACCGTAGTTCGGCAGCTCTATCAACTTTTCCCGGATTTGCTTCCGCCACCTAAAGCTGACGGCGAAAAGAACGCCACCAGCCTTTATCCATTGCTTGGCTTATCGTGCGACGTTTCGCAGACCGCTGTCCTTTCTGGTTATTTGCGTTCGATCAGAAATTTCCTGCGCGAATCTTCAGCTCGTGACCGCCGCGAAGATTATTATCGACTCCTGGATGCCGGCTACATTCTCAGAAAACCAAGACTGCGCTTGAGCCATGACCTGGTTGCAGTGCGCACCTGGTTGATTGAGCAAGAAGCTATTCCAGAAGACGGTTCTCTCGAACAAGAAACCGTACCAGTTGCTCAACCAGCTGTTGCCGCTCCCAAGCCTCAGGCAATCACGCAACCAATGGAAGAGAAGCTGCCGATTCTTATCGACATGCTCAAAGCTTGCCGCGTAATCGGTCCGGCAGAAGTTCAGGCTCTCAAAAATCAAATGGCAATCGCGCCGGAAATTCCATTGCGCGAATTGGTCTTGAGCGCAGGTTACGTTACAGACTCACAAATGCAATCAATGCAAGTGGGCGAATACCTGCTTTCAAGCGGACAAATTTCTATGCACCAGCTGGCCGTCGCCATGTACGACGAATTGACCGGCATGTGCAAAATGGCTGAATCGCTACAAGTTCGCGGCTGGTTGAACACACAAACATGACCCAGCCCAGTAAGTCTCCTCTACCTGATGCCGGAGACATGCTGTTCATTTTTCTGGTCAGCTTGCCTCTATTTACTTTGCCGATGATGCTTTTCGGTGATGGCTCGACTGGCTGGCATATCGCTGTCGGCGATCACATTTTAAAAACTGGCGCAATTCCGACTACTGATTTTCTGACTACCTCGCATGCCGGCAAACCGTGGGTCGCCTATCAATGGCTCGCCGACACAATTATGGCGCTGCTTGTCAAAGCAGGCGGACTAAATTTATTAGCTGTCGCTTGTAGTATTTCGATTGGCACTTTATTTTTATTGCTCTATGATCGCAGCAGACGCGAAGGCCTCGGCGTTTTTCCAAGTTTGATTTTAGTAGTCTGCGGCTCACTTCTAGCAGCCTTGCACTTTCTTGCTCGCCCGCATTTATTCAATTTCTGGGGCGTTTTTATTTTTTCTACGAAACTCGAAGACTTTGCGCGCGGGCGAATCACCATCAAACGCCTGGCCATCTGGCTTTCCGTAGCGATGCTCGTCTGGGTAAATACGCATCCGGCTTTTGCATTAGGGATAGGAATTACTGGCTGCTATCTGATCGGTTTTTTGCTGGATGCAATCATTGCTCCGAAAGCACAACGAATGTCCATACTCAAAGCGCGCTGCTTGCCCATAGTGGCTCTCATTGCCGCCTTTTGCGTCATTTCACTGATCAATCCTTACGGTATCGGATTGCATGAATACATCTTTCAATACCTGAAAAAAACAAGTGTGATTTCGCAAACTGACGAATTTATGTCTCCAGTTTTTCATGGCAATCTTCACTCAACCTGTTTGGAAATGTTCTTATTTTTCTTGATTACAGGCTTATATCGAAAACGAGGAACATTGTTTGCTGGTGCGCAAAATATCAGCAGTTCCAGCCTCCTGGTCGTCTTAGTTTTCACCCACATGGCACTGCAGGCGGTGCGAAACATGCCGCTATTTGCAATCGTCTCCATTCCGGCAATTGCCAGATTGTGGGGTTCGGCTGATGCCACCACAATTGGTGACAGCGCACCAGAAACCGCTGCCCCACTAAGTATTCTTGATCGCATCAAGAAAGCAGGAAAAGATTTCGAGGAGCAAGAATTGGCATGCAAGATGCATATTCTTCCAATTCTCTTCTCATTGTTTCTAATAGTCGCAGCCTTAATGGGTGGGTCTGTAATGGGCACCCAGGTTCTCACTTCAGGTTTTAACCCGAAGAATTTCCCGACTACCACAATTGAATATATTCAAAAGAACAATCTTGACCCTGCTCATGGATTTAATTACGACAACTGGGGGGGATATTTAGGATATAAGCTACAGAAGCCGGTCTTCATGGACGACCGTGCCGATTTCTTCGAGCAAGACTTTTATCTCGACTACGCAAATATCGCCAGAGCAATGCCAGGTTTTGAAGACGTTCTCAAAAAACACAAACTTTATTGGGTAATTATGCCCGTCAATAGTTTGACCGGAGAAAAATTAAGTCGTACACCAGGCTGGACTCTAAAAGCAGAAGACAAAGCTTCAAAACTGTACGTGAATGATTCGCCGAAAACGCCATAGGCTGACAAAGTTTGTTTCCAGCTCAGGCGATCTTGA
>JACMKL010000094.1 GCA_014380105.1 Candidatus Melainabacteria bacterium | reverse complement strand
TCTGGAATTGGGTTGGAGCCGCTTGGACCGGGCGCTTTATTGAGATTGGGAGAGGGTGTCGGTGCCTTTCCAGTACCAGGATTTTGTCCTTGACCAGGTCGGGGCATTTTCTGTCCGTTGAAGAAAAAATCGAAACCCTCAGGCACATTTCCGAATGGAAAATTAAATCCGGGCATTCCGCTCATCGACGGCACAGGTTGGTTAACCTCGATATTTACTATGGAAGGAGCGACACGCTCAGCAATATTTGCCACAGTACTTGAGGTGATTGGAATGCCCTGATTGCCGTCAACATTCTGAGCAAGCAATCCGGAAACATGAGAGCGCTCAGAGTGAGCGACTGGCAGGTCACTGCCGGTGGTGCGCGTTTGTGCTTTACCTTCGTCTGTTTCTGCCATCGAAATTGGCGCAAGCCCTACTGTGACAGTTCCAGCAATAAGCATTGCAGCCGTAATCGTTTTCTTAAGCATGTGTCGTTGCCACTCCATTTGAGCAAGAAATATCCACGCGCACGATTATGAAACGGCGCGTTGTCGGCAGGAGAGCCGAAGGATTGGGGCTATCTGCCCATTCCCAGATGCTGAGCTGCCTGGAAGACTTTTCCTTCAGTCAAAATAGAAGGTGCAATTACAACTTCTACTTCTTGCATTTCTTTGAGCGTCGAGGCACCAAGTGTGCCCATGCTCGTTTTCAATGCACCAATCAAGTTTTGCGAGCCGTCATCTTTGTGTGCGGGTCCCATCAAAATCTCCGTCAGACTTCCTGACGTGCCAACTTTGATTCTTGTTCCGCGCGGTAGAACAGGGCTCGGTGTAGCCATGCCCCAGTGGAATCCAAATCCTGGCGCTTCTTTGGCGCGTGCCAGTGGCGAGCCGATCATGACAGCATCGGCTCCGCAAGCAATCGCCTTGCAGATATCTCCGCCAACAGCCATGCCACCATCGGCGATGATGATTGGCGCCACACCGTTAACACTTGCAAAAGCTTGACGAGCGCCGGCGCAATCAGCAATCGCTGTTGCCATCGGAACGCCAATGCCCAGAACACCACGTGATGTGCATGCTGCTCCTGGACCAACTCCAACGAGAATGCCTGCCACTCCCGTTTCCATTAATTCGAGAGCGGTTTGATAAGTGACGCAGTTGCCGACTATCACCGGGCAACCTACTTTCTTTGTGAATTTGCTCAAATTGAGACTCGGTTGACCTAGTGCTGATTTGTGCTCGAGACCAGTGACTGTCGATTGGACAACCAACACTCCCAAGCCTGCTTCAACGGCAGCTGGTCCAAATTTCTCTGCAAAATTAGGCGTAACTGAAGCCGAGACTAACACGCCTGCTTTTTTGACTTCTTCGATACGTTTTTGGACGAGCGATTCGAGAACTGGCTGCGTGTAGAGCTTTTGCATCAGTTCTACAAAATGTTCGTTGTCGCAATCCGCAATCGCCTGGTAGGCTTCAGAGGTATCCTCGTAGCGCGTTTGCAAGCCTTGCAGGTTGAGCACGCCCAGTCCACCCAGTTTCCCAATCGCAATTGCCATTTTGCCGTCAACCACACTGTCCATGGCGCTTGCAAAAATAGGAATTTCAAGTTTGTGGTAAGCCAAGCTGACCGAAACGTCGCAAATTTCAGGGTCGCAAGTTATTGAGCCCGGCACCAGCGCGATTTCGTCAAACCCATATGCCCGTCGAGTGCTTTTTCCCACTCCGATCATCATTCCCGCCTGTGAAAGCTTTTCCTGGTAATCAAGCGACTTGCTGCTGGTCATTTTGTCCGCCTTTGGGTGCTGATTGGGTTTTCGGATATATTAACACCGTGTATTCTTCTTATTGACCCTTTAGCTTACCAGTCAAGCAGACTATATATCCCCCCTTGCGAGCGAACCTTCACAGATGAAACCACTAACTGTCATCGGACTTAACTCCGGTACTTCCATGGATGGCATAGATGCGGCGGCTTTTCGCATCGAGCCTGTAGGCGAAGACCATGTAAACGGATCTGCTCCTGCTCTCAAGTTCACGATGCTGGCGAGCACGCTTCACGAGTTTGACTCCGTTTTTCGAGATGGACTGATGAAATTGGTCGGCTCCGGTAATGCCACCCTCGAAGAAATTTGTTTGATGAATTCGTCATTGGGTGAATTGTTTGCTGATGCCGTTGAGCATTTGCTCAAAGACGGTGGGCTGAAAAAAGAAGACATCGATTTGATTGGCTCGCATGGTCAAACTATCTGGCACTGTCCAACTGCGAAGTCTTTGTGGGGAGAAAGTTCTGCCGGCACTCTCCAACTCGGAGAGCCCTCCGTGATCGCTCTCCGCACTGGCATTCCAGTGGTTGCGGATTTCAGAACTGCTGATGTCGCAGTTGGTGGGCAAGGAGCGCCTTTGGTCTCCTACGCTGACGAAGTCTTATTCGGTCGCGAACATAAGGCGACTGGTGTTTTAAATATTGGCGGAATTGCGAACTTGACGGTCGTCAATAAAGAAGGCAAAGCTGAAGTCGCTTTCGATACTGGACCTGGCAATATGCTCATGGATAGAGCCTGTCAGCTATATTTTAAGTGTGAGTTTGACCAGGAAGGCGCGATTTCGAAGCGTGGTAAGGTCGACGAAAAGTGGCTCAACCAGCTAATGTCGCATGAGTATTTTGCGAAAATGCCTCCTAAAACGACCGGGCGCGAATTGTTCGGTTTTAAATTCTATGACGCAACTATCGCGCCACATGTGGAAAGTTCGGGCATTGCGAAAGAAGACGTTGTGAAAACATTGACAGCTTTCACCGCAAAATCTATTACCGAGGGCTATCGTCTAGCGACAGTTGGAAACGCGCCAATTGAGCGACTGGTATTAGGCGGTGGCGGCGCTTTCAATGAAGACCTCGTGCAATTGCTACAACAATATTGGCCTCATAAAGTTGACATTGTTAAACACGAAGATTTTGGCATCTCGACCAAATACAAGGAAGCGCTCCTCTTCGCTTTGCTCGGTTATACAAACTATTTTGGCATCTCAAACAATGTCCCGAAATGCACCGGGGCAAGCCGTCCAGTTTGTATGGGCAAACTGGTAAGAGCCTGATTAAAACTGACTTTCCTCGCCCCTGAAAGGTTGGGGAAAGCATGCCTGTCTGCAAATCTGCTAAATTCAAACTGAAGCTTTTGAGTTAATCTCGTTTTCAGACGGAGTTCGCATGTCGACGCAGCAGACAGAAGTTCTACATCTTCCATCGGAAATTAATTACGAGTGCACTGGTTGTGGAAAGTGCTGCGGCGGCTGGTCTGTGCCGATGACGCAAGATGACTACGAGCGCATTTCTGAAGTCAATTGGGGTGCACATGATGCCAGCCTCGGGCTGCAATCCTTATTTAGAGAGCTAAAGCCATACGAATCAGCTGGCACTCCTTATACCCACGCAATTAAGGAAGGCGGCGATGGGCACTGTCCTTTCTTGAAAGACAATCTTTGCTTCATTCACTCGAAGAATGGTTCAACTTTCAAACCTTCTATATGCCAATTATTTCCTTACTGCTTCAACGAGACACCGAGCGGCGTTTACGCGACAGTCAGTTTTGTCAGCATGGGCGTCGTCAATAATTCCGGTAAGTCACTTGATGAACAGCGTGGTTATTTAGAGACCAAGCTCAAAGAATTCAAAACGCTTTATCCCAATCACCATCCTAATTGGTCTAATCTCAAATTGGCTGTCGACAAACAGTTGTCCTGGGATGAATATCTGGAAATTGAAAAAGAGATGTTGGCACTCTGGGCGCAGCGCGATAAGCCGCTCGACGACCGTTTCCTGGAAATCTCAGATTTACTTGTGGCTCGATTTAAAGGCAGTGCGCCACCTGCAACCTCAAAAGTAGGTCGCCTAAAGCCGCTCGATAAGCACTTATTGATGGCACTACACAAGATTTATTTTCCATCTAAGAAATTGAAACGTGGTGAAGTCGATTTTACAGCTGGTCGTTTTTCATCTCAGATTATTTTGGAAAGTTTCTACCCTGGTCTCAAGTTGAAGTCTATAGGCTCATTTCATGACTTTGAAGCGCTTTCGAAAATTGATTTTCCTAAGGATCATGACGTTGAGGATCTTATCTATAGATATTTCCTCTCGAGAATATTCGGCAAATTGTATTTTGGTGCAGGCTTCGGACAATTGAGTCTGATAACCGGTTTTCATCATCTTGTCGCTATGTATGTATTGCTCAAAGCGAATGCAAAAATTCTCGCGCAAGAGCGCGGCGCACCTGGTCCTAGTTATGTAGATGTGGTGCAGTCTGTGCGCACTTTGGAGAAACGTTTGGGTGAAACCGCGCTGGGTGGCTACGGCGCAGCGATTATGGAATTGCTCTTGTTCAGTCCGGGGCGTATGCGCAGATTTATTTCGAATACGTAATCCGAGAAAATCTTGATTCTATCTATATGAATGAACTCTGTGGTTTTGCCTGCCAGCCACATCATCTATATGAATTCAATACAACAGCGCCCAATGACTGAAACGCCCGAAAATGGCTAAAACGTTTGTGCAAAATCGCTGTGAGGCTCGACAGGTAAGTGTTTGCGGAATATGTATTCCAGGCAACAAAATTATGGTTGACTTGCCCCGGTTATTGAAGTAATCTGACTGCACTTGATTCCAAGAGGCCGCACTTCCCGCGACCTGATTTTAAAAGCCACTTACTAACAATTCAATTTTTTTCCTGGCAGGAGGTTCTTCCATGAATATTTTCCGCACACTTACTATGTCTGCTCTCAGCCTCTCTTTCGTCGCATTGCTCGCTGCACCAGCGTATGCACAAGC
>JACMKL010000779.1 GCA_014380105.1 Candidatus Melainabacteria bacterium | reverse complement strand
GAGAGAAAAAACGAGCATCTAAAACATAGCCATAGAGCACTAATGTCTCCAAGAACCTTATCTTGATATGTCGTAAAGTTGTATTTCCGCCCTTAGCTGCGCTTGGCGAGTTCGCGCAGCATAGCTCAAGAACCGCACACAGAAAGGGTTACGCTAGGTCTTGTTAAGGAAATCGAAAGAACAGGGCAAACCCTAGTGTCCACGACGTTTTTTGGTTTTTGTTGATTTGAATTTTGGTTCGGTCGCTTGCCCGTAAATGTCTTCGTGGGTGAGACCGATCACATCTGAGCAGCGAGGATAGCCCTGCATCTCAGGAGTTAATGTGCAGTGCATTGTGAGTGAAAACGGTATCACTTTGTCCGGTTTGCCTTCGATCTTGATCGTATTTTTGCCAGAGATTTTAAATGGCGTGGTCGACTTATCGATTGGAATGAGCGGATCTACAGAAAGCACTTCGACGACGTTGCGACGTTTTTCTTCTTCAGCCAACGCTTTCTCTTTGAGAATATCGAGCCCGGCGTTTGGAATCACTTCTTGCTTTGCCAATTTGGCAATACAATCATCGGTCAATTCTTGTCCGCGCAGAAAAGTAGTTGATTCGCTAATTGACTCAGGGTCGCGATCGAGCAAATGTTTGGTGACCATAACGGCAAATTTCTTCATCGTTTCGGTACGCTCTTTAGCTTGTTGTTCGGGGCTTTGGCAGCCAAACAACAAGGTAGTTGCGAGCATAGAGCTCAGAAAAATACCAAATAACGAGAATGATTTTAGGATAGCCATTTATTGGTTCTTCGGTTACCGGAAAAGCAATTATCATACTATTCAGCGGCGGGTATTCAGCTCTTGACCATTGCCATGTGAAGCATTTCTCTGAAAATCCGAGGATTGAAGGCAAAATGACAGCAATCTATTTGCAGCAGAAAAACTGGCTGGAGGCAGAACAGTGCTTGAATGGCCAGGCTGTTATTGTGCTACCGCTGGGTGCCTCACTGAAAGAGCACGGTCATCACTTGCCCCTAAACAACGACCAATTGATAGCTGATTTTCTGACTGCAGAAGTCGGAAAGCTTTGTGACATCGTTGTTTTGCCTACGGTTAATTACTCGTTCTATCCGGCTTTCAGCGAATACCCGGGCTCGGTAACACTCACTCAAAACACTGCGGCCTCTATGATTGCTGAAATATGTTTGAGCATTGCAAATTTTGGTCCACGAAAATTCTATGTGCTTAACACCGGTGTTTCAACCCAAAAGGCGCTTAAGCAAGCCTCTGAGACTATTTCTCAGTTGAATTCCGAAATAATTTTTCAGTATACCGATTTTAAAGAAGCCACTGAATTCGCTGCGGCAGGACTTTTGGAACAAGAGGGTGGAGGGCATGCAGATGAGTGTGAAACATCGATGATGCTGCACATAGCACCAGATATGGTATTGCAGGAGCGAGCAATCAAGGATTTTTCCAGTAGCAATAGTGGCTCCCTGACTCGCAAAAAAGCACTTGAAGATCGTGGCGATCGGGTCTATTCACCGACCGGCGCGTGGGGCGATCCTACCCTGGCGACTGCATTCAAGGGAGAAACAATCGTGAATCGGCTCGTTGATTTTATTTTGGGCAATCTGAAACAGATCTAGCTTTGTCACAGCCGCCGTTTGTACCGCTCGCGCTAACCTCAGTTTGCAGTGTGGCGCGCTAATGGGGCTTTCTGTAAAAGAGACTGTTACGTTGTAAAGCACAATGAAGTGTAATCTCTGTTTCTTATTTGAGCTTTCAGAGCATAAGTTTTGGACGTATATCTTTTCACTCTCTATTCGCTTCAGGAAAAACCTAAGCACTCCGCGCACAAGCTTCTTCAGCCCAACATGACACGTACCAGCAAGAAATTTCTTGTCTGAGTAAGCGCGCCTTGTCTGCCGAGTGCTTGCGAATAGAGAAATCTCGAGTCAGGGCAATGCTTGCCTGATTCATTTCAACCAAAGAAACTTCGGAGTTAAACATGCAACAAGTACTTCTCAGCCTTCTCCGCTCGCTGTGGGGAAATGCTTCTCCGCGTATAGACGGGTTGGACAGCGATTGCGGTGGCAGTGATTCGGATTCTGGCTCCGGCTCTGGCGACTCTTCGGATGGCAACAGCAGCGACTGTAAATCCGGCGACGCCGGCGCCTTCTCGAGCTCCGCCGAAATCGCTACTGACTCATCTGACTGCGGAAGCAGCTCGGATCGTTTGAGCAGCTCTGATCGTCGCGCTCGCGACGCAGCAATTATTGGTGGTGTCGCCGCTGGTGCCGCTGTCTCTCGTCGCAAGAAGGGTCAACGTAATGAACAAAATGCAACCGATGAAGATCTCCGCGCCATCGCTCCCTGCAACAAGCCCATCTGCCTCGACGGCGGACAGTGCAAATGCGGCAAAGGCGGCGGTTCGCGGATTCGCATTTAAGGCGCCCCTGCGCTCAATTTTCTTTGTGGTCGTCCTTCTAGTCGCCAGCCTTTGCCACCGTCGTCTCGGTTTTATGGTGAGGCTGTTCGAGATCCTGATCGGCAAAAGTCGCGTCGGCAATGCTGAAGCGATTCCAGCCACAGGCAGTTTCGTGCTTGCCGTCAATCACTTCCACGGCTCATGGACACCATATGTCGCTTCGGCTGTTATTTCTGCCGTCGGCACTGTCCGTCCTGACGCAATTAATTCGACGGCGATGGTCATTGGTCGCCGCGCCGATTCAGGCAAGAAACGACCACTGATTGCCCGGTGTGTGCGGTCTATGGTGCAATGGATTTTGGACAGGTGGAATTACAACCTGCTCACTATTCCGCTAGGCAATCAGACAGTTGGCATCGATTCCTTGCGCACCTGGCGTCGGCAAGCGAAAATGCGCCCTACGTTGGTGTTTCCCGAAGGCATGGCGAGCGTTACGTTTGAGCGAATCCGGACGGGCTCTGGAACGTTCCTGCGTGCTCTCGATGTGCCCTGTATTCCGTGTGCCGTATGGTGGCACGCAGGCAAATGGAATGTCACTTTTGGTGACCCAATCGACTGGTCGGCAAACACCGAACTGAGCGATTTGCAAGTCGGTCTGTCGATCGCGCGCATGTTGCCGGAAGAATTAGCACCAACTTGGGTGCCACTTCTGGAGCGCTGGCGGAGAGCACACAACGTCTCGCCGCAAACGGCTTAACGACAAGAATTAGGAGGGTGGTCGACAATACAAACAAGCATCGGTGCGCCGTAGTGCTTGTTCGTAAAGTCGATACCCTCCTTTTTCGTCTGGTGGTTTTTGTACTATTTGAAATAATAGAAACAGTTTTAAGAAAGGCGGTGAGAAGAGAGGGAAAGAATCAACTTTCCCCTTCTGCCCAACCGCTAAAGTTCAGGGTTTCGCCCAAACTTTCTATTGCTTACTCGGCACTTCCATCAGCCGGTTTGTCATCATCTTTGTCGCTGTTTTCCGGCACGCTGCGCAGGATAGGCAGCAGCAGGAAGCAAGCGAAAGTGAAAGCTGCCGATAGAAGAATCAGCGGCAACAGCGAATGGAAGACATTGACGTAGAGACGCGCTCCAATGATGGCAGAAATCTGCGCAAAGCCATTGACCACAGACATCAGGGCAGCAAATGTGAAACCTTCCGCTTTGGGCGGGCAAGCTTGTGCTGCTAATGTCAGCGTGGCGAGCGTCGCAATCATGGCTGCCGCACCGAATACCAAATTGATGCCAATCGCAATTGCCTGGCTGTAACCAGAAGGTGTCAGCAAGAACAAATAAGCGAGTGTACCGATGGTACCGGTGACGATACTGAAAACCAGCTGCTCCTTGAGTGAACGCTTGGAGAAATATCGTCCGTAGAGGACTGCGCCAAGTACCTGTCCTGCAGAACCTACCGCGGCCAGAATGCCGATGAACGACTGCGTGAATCCAAGCGTGTCCACCTGATGGTAATACCAGGGGCTGCCAAAGCTCGGGCTGAAATTCCAGAAGGCCAAGAACGCAATTACCGCCCAGAGTGTCTTCGATTTGAAAGAAGAAATCAGGCTGGCGGTTGTTGCTTTCAACTCGGAGACATTGACAGTGCTCTTCTCCTCCCTCACGATCAGCCAGCTTGCCACCATCACTGAAAGCGGGGCAAACATTGCGATGATGGCTGCGATATGAAGCGCCGTGCCGGGAGCGAAAAGGGTGCAGAGATAGCCGCCGAGGAGCGAAGTGCCTACGGAAGCGAGGTTGATCCACAACCACTGCACGCTCTGGAATTTGGCGGTCATGCCGGTCTTCTTACCGTTTTCCACCATGACCGCGTCAATGATGACGTCGGAGGCGGCTGTGCCGAATGCAGTGAGCATCAGCGCAATGACGACAGTAGACGGATCGGTTAGACCAAACAGCCAGAGAAAACCCGCTGCGGCAAGCGCATTTGTGACCAGAAGCCACGTTTTGCGTCTGTAGCCGAAGAGGGGGATGAAGTCGCTCAAAAGACCGTAGAGAGGTTTAATCGTCCACGGAATTGTGAGCACTGCCAGGTACTCGGTAACCTGAGCCGGATTGAGCCCGAGCGCTTCTTTGAAGAAGAACTGCAAGGGTTGTGAAATCAATCCGACGTGCTGACCGAGGCCCTGACAGAAATAGACCAACCCAAACAAAAACACTAGCCGCTTTGCATAGCGAGCCAGATCGGGCGACCTGTTAGAGGGTGTCATGATGTTCTTTCCTGTCGGCTTCCGCGCCAATCAGGCAAAGGAGCATGCCACCATTTGCGGTGGCATGGCTCCGTTGCTGATAGCGCACTGGGAAGCTGACATGTGCGTACTTTGAGAGACGAACTCCCGTTGTCCGCTGTTAGAGGCAGTTGAGTTTACGGGTGACCTTATTTCTTGGTCACCACACAATCGACCCGCTTGTCACCGACGATCAGCTGATAGACAGGGCACTGTTTGGCAGTGGCCTTGATGTCATCGAGCTCCTGTTGGGTGAGGTTGCCGGTCACTTCGATGTCTTCGGTGATCACCGAAATCTGCTTGGTCGAATCGTTGGGATCCGTCTGCTTCGATTCGGTGACATTGACGATGATGGACTGAACGTCCCACTTGCGCTTGGCGGCGCGAGAGAGAACGGTCATCGCGGTACAAGCACCCAGGGCGCCCAGCGCGATTTCCTTCGGATTGAGACCGCTGTCGTCACCGCCGGACGTCACGGAGACGTCGGAGATGACAGTGTGGCTGCCGTTGGAAATCTTCTGCTGGTATTTCTTGCCGGAGGTGTGCGTAACAGTGATGCTAGGCATGGTATGTGCTCCCGTGACCTGGACTCGCATTTGCGAGTCTGCATGGTGGAGTGAAAGTCAGGTTCAAAAGTCGCGATTACGACTTCGACTTGGGCGCACCCTTGAGGGCAGCGCGCAACTCTGAGTTGATGATGTCGAGGACAGTGACGCGACTGTACAATTTGTCCTCGCTGGAGATGATGTACCAGGGCGCGAAATTAGTGCCGGTGCGCAGGAACATTTCGTTGGCTGCTTCGGTGTATTCGTCCCAGTGTTCGCGCGCTTCCAGATCATCCGGCGTGAACTTCCACGCCTTATTCTTGCGACGATCTTCGAAACGCGTCCACTGCTCGTCCTTGGTGATGTCGAGCCAGAGCTTGATGACGACGTTGCCCTGCTGTTCCAGCAGCCACTCGAAGGTGCGAATCTCCGTGTAGGAGTTGCGCAGAGCTTCCTTGGACGCCAGCTTTTTGACGCGCTCGACGAGCAAGCGTTCAGCCCAGCTGCGGTCGAAGACACGCATCTGACCAACGGCCGGCATGCGGTCGTTGCGGAAGAAACGCCAGAGATAGGGGTGCGCACGCTCTTCTTCGGTCGGCTTTTTGATCGGCACGCCCTGGAAAATGGACATGTCGAAACCGAGGGCGTCGACGATACGCGCTGTTGCTCCCGATTTGCCAGCACCGTCGCGACCCTGGAAAACCACGATCAGCGACTTGCCCGCTTCCTGAAGCTGGCGGACGAGCGTGTTGAGCTCGATTTCCTGCTCCGCCAGAAGGCGCTTGTAGGTCTTCTTTTTCTTGATGGCGAGACTGTGATCGACCTCGCTCAGGTAGTTTGGTACGAACTCCTTCTCCCACGCATCGGTGGGAGAATGGAATTGCCGCGCTACTTTGATGGCGCCGTTGTCCAACTTGGAAAACGGCTCACCGAAAGGCTTGTGAAGTTTCTTGGTCATGTTTTGTTGCCTTCGCAAAAGCGATTTTTCAAGATCAACCGGCTACTTCCCCGTAGAGGAAGAAGTAGCGCTTGAGGAGGTCGTAGGTGTTTGCACCTGGACCCAGCAGGTTGCGTTCGGCGACTGATGCGTTGTTGAGGCTGAGTGTCAGCAGTTCAACTTGGACCAGAGAACCATCACCTGCATATGAGAAGTGCGCAATCAGAGTCGGACGTTGATGGGCATCCAGTTGCCGTACCGTCTCCACTTTCGTGAGGCTGGCATTGGCTTCGTAGATGGTACGTCCACTGAAAAATCCGTTCGGTTCAAAGCGGTCGACAACGATGCGGCGACCGTTTGACTCGTAGGTCACAACCAGCTGGTTTTTAAATTGCAGGCTGGGACCGAATTCCATGCGATTGACCAGTTCACCACCGGCGGTGCGGCCTGAAGCAGTAGCTCCACACGCGTCACCACGATATTCGATCACCCAGGTGTAGACGCGCCACTTCACCTGGTTTTGCAGGTTGATGGCAACGAAGTCCGGAGCTGTCTGTGTGCGCGATGTGGTGACGACCGGGCAGTTGGTCGCACTCGGGTCTACAGGCACGCCGACTGGTGGCTGTGTGACCACAACCGGAGGATTGTTGCCTGTGCCACTTCCGCCTCCCGCCGAGCTACCACCGTGGTCGCGCGGCCAGAGGCACCAGACGGCGAGCACGACCAAGATAAAAGCAGCGAGCGCCCACCAAGCCTTGTTGCTCTTCTTCTCCGGTGTCGGAGGCGTGGGCGGAGTCGGCGGAACAGGTGGCTTACAGACACACCCGCAGTCGGGAGCGCATGCGCATGTGACTCGACAAGTTTTGCCGCAGTGACACTTGCAGCCGTGCTCGTCAGGAGCCGGCGCACCGGTCTTCTGGCGCACCGTCATCTTAACGTCCACCTTGAGCTCGTGCTCACGGGGGTCGCAGTCGCTACCATCGTCAGCCTTGCCGCCAGTGGCCACGGTCATCGAAAGTGACGCAGCTGCCTCTTTGTGGGCAGTCGTTCCGATCTTGCCCAATTGCGAAAGGGCTTCCTGGGTGCCAATCTGGCCGAAGGTCTCCAGAATGCGACGATACTCGTTGTCGCGAGCCTCGTCGGTGAGAGCGGACTCGCAGCCAGCTTTGTCGCCTTCTGCCGGAGTTTCGGTGTCGATGGGCGTTTCGTCAAGCGGCGCAGTTTCGCCAGTCTCGGGTGTTTCACCAGAAGGTGCATCACCCTCTCCGCTGGCTTCGACTGGCGTGTCACCAGGAGGAGGAACAGGGACGGTTTCGTCAACCGGCTCTCTAGGCTCACCTTCGGTAGGAGCGGGCGGCTCGGCAACGACAACCGGAGGAACCGGAGTCGAAGGAGGCGTCGGAATTTCTTCACCCGAGCACTTCCTGTGCCGAGCGCGACCGGCTTGGCGAGCCAACTTCAAACAATCCTCGACCTGCTTGCGCAAATCTTCCAGAGTGCCTGAATTGTCGATGACGCGGTCGGCGAGTTCTGCCTTCTTGTCCTGGGGCATCTGTGCGGCAATGCGCGTGCGCGCTTGTGCCTCGTCCATGCCGGTGCGGGTAGTGTCAGTGATGAGCCGAGCAACCTGCTTATCGGGGTCGATAATCAGGCACCAGGTCTCGTGGTACTCGTCCTTCAGTCCTGATTCGAAAAGCAGGGGGACGAGGGCAGCGACAACCGGAACTTTGAAAGCGCGCAGACGTTCGCGAGTGACCTGGCGAATCGCCGGGTGCAAAATCGCTTCGAGTTGTTTGCGGGCATCCGGGCGACCGGGTGCAAAGACAATCGCTGCCAGCTTTTGTCGGTCGATGGGAGCGCCCGGAGCGGCAACGAGATCATCGCCGAAGCAGGCCAACACTTTGTCGTAAGCCGGGTTCGGAGAGTTGAGAAGCTCATGCGTGACGTGGTCGGTGTCGATAACAGGGACGCCGAGTTCTGCAAGCATTTTGCCAAGGGTAGATTTGCCGGCGCCAATGGATGACGTGATGCCGATTCGGTACGGACCAGTGCAGTCAATAGCGCTGGAGCCGCCCGTAGTAACAGTTTGAGACGTGCTCATATCAGATTTCTCCTTACAGTTGACGCAATGGCTGAGCCCCCTCAATAAGCTCTTAAAAGCTCAATGAGGGCGCTCAGCCAGATTGCTATTTAAATCAGAGATGTTTGACGGAAGTTTTAGAGAAGAGAAAAAGAAGAATCAGAGGGACTTGAGAAACCTAACGAAGAGTAAGTTATGAATTCAAGAGCATTAGAAAACGTTCTCTTTAGAGCTAAGCGAGAGTTAAGACTCGCGCGCTGAAGTCGTGCGCACTGTAATTTGGAGAAATAGCCAGGATGCTCTATTAAGCATTAACTTGGTGTTGAGAGCAAAATCTGCACATTCACGCACTACCTGCGCAAACTGTTTCACCTGCCCAAAGGGCTTGGCAGGTGAGTTTGCTCTTATCGAGAGCATGGCGAAGCGAATGCGTCTCCTGAAATGCAGGCGTCCAGATCGATCGCGGGCATGCAAAGGGGGTATGTGAAGAAAAAGCAGAATTGGCAGAATGTCTAAAAAGTGGCGATTGGATAGTACAAATCAAGCCAGCGACAGACGAAGAAAACTCCCAGTATCATCGCGAATACAAGCAGAAACCAGTCTAGAAAGCTCATTCTTTCAGGATCTAACACTGCCTACCTCGTTCGTTCGCTATTCGTTTGCCGACCGGTATAATCTGGGACTAAGTCCAAACAAGAAGGTAATTCCATGAGCAATGCTCCCCAGCTACTCGGTATTTTACTCTGCGAGCGTGTCTTGCAGGATGTGTTGCGCCGTGATGCTATCTCTTTGATCAATATACACAACGGCATTAGCTCGCAATCATTTCCGACCCTAATTCCATTGTTGTACGCTTTTGCGCAGCTTTCTGCTTCCAGCAACCAGTTCAAATATCAATTCAAAGTCCTCGATGCCCGTGGCGCTGTGATCACAGCTTCTCCGGTGGCACAAGTCGATCCTTTGACGAATGGCGAAAGTACTCATAAAGTGATGAGCGCTTTCACCGGGCTGATTTTCCCATCTGAAGGCTCATACCGCGTTTCTCTGGAAGTTGAAGATAAGGAAATCGGCAGCCTGCCTTTCCAAGTCGTAAAAATTCAACAACCGGAAGCAGTACCTAGTTAACGGACTACGGAATCGGCACAAAAGCCAAAATCAGAGAAAGGGACCTACTTCTTAGCGGGTTCCTTTTTTGTTGTTGTGGTTTTCTTTGTTTCGTTTGCTGTTGATTTTGCACTATCCGATTGCAAATGCAGAGCTTTCACTTCTGCTGCCTGGGGATAATAGTGACGCAATTGCTCAGCAACTAATTTTGCAGTTGCTGTTTGTCCAAGTGAATTTGCCAGTTTGTATTTGGCCCAGAGTCCGGACCAATTGGTAGGCTCGAGGGTGAGCGCTTGATTCAGAACTTTTTCTGCCAGGTCATTGTTTTTCAATTGCACAAGAATCAAGCCAGCTGCCACCATCACCAGTGGCTCAGATGGTGCTAATTTTGCGGCTTTGCCAAGCGTCATTCGTGAATTTACAAAATCATCTTGTGTTTTGGCATTTTTCAATTTAGCAATACTCAAAAGTGAGGTCACTTGCGCTTGCGCTTTGTTATCGTGCGCTCCCTCAGCCAGTTTGATGGCATCATCGAAACGCTTGAGGGCTATTTCTTGACCTTCGCTATTTCCTTTTGCTACGGCAACGTCCATCTCGAGAGTAGCCGCATTGGCCTTGGCCAGGGCTTCTACGCTAGGTGAATTGGCTTCTCTAGCGTCTTCGGCAATAGAGAGAAAGTTTTTGATACTACGGGCGCTATCAGGACGCAACAATTGTTGAGACTGCACTTGTTCTATTTTAGCTTGCAACAAATTAGCTTTTTTTCTTTCGGGTGTCGTCTCAAGAATAAGTCTCTGTCCACGATAATCGACAGTCATCCGGTAGCGACTCCAAAATGGATTGCCGAGTACCGCAAGGCGTGTGCCGCCTGAAAATATACCGGCAGGAACAGCGGCATTTTGTGTTGCTACTGAGAAAACTGGATTATCTACAGAAATTGGGCCAATGGCGATTGACTTAAAACGCACAGAACTAGTTCTGATGCGCTTTCCATCTAAGCCCAGCACATCTCCCATTGGCATTAATGTACTTGGTAAAATTGAACGCACTACCGGTTCGGAAATATTATTAAAAGCGGCACCAGTGTCAACCAGGCAATTTACGGCTACTTTTCCGTCGATCAGCCCTTCGACTGCAAGACCTGATACTCCCAAGGCTGGTTTGGTTTTGACTACTTGTGCATTGGTCAGATCCGGTTCAAAAGAAGGATCTTGCAAAATCATCTGCCTTTTTTCGTAGTCGAAAGTGACTAGAAATCGCTTCAAGATATTGGCACCAATCAAGCCAGCCGGCCTCTTTCCGACTAACTGATCGAAGCTTGAGAGGCTGGTTACGGCAAAAGGGACATTCTGTAAATTGATATCGCCCAATGAGACCGTTTCTAAATTCATATAATTCATGGCGACGCTGCCAGCGCCAGTTGTCATCGAAATATTGGATTGCTTATATTTTCCAATTGAGCTGGCAACATCTTGATCAAGAATACTTTGAGTGGCTCCAGTGTCGACCAGAAAGCGCAAAGATTGTTTGTTATTGAGGGTGACGTGGATGACAATTTCGTTTGCCATATACTCAAAAGGTATTGTCACCGGTCCTTGTTTGAGCCGGGCGATCTGTGTTTCGGTAGGAATCGCAAACATCGAATCTTCAATTTCAACTTTTTCAATTGACTTGATTTGGGTTTCGGCTGATTTTTTATCGCCACTATATTCGGTGATTTTATAAGGCATTACCGAACTCAGTATCGGTCGATTATCTCCGTACTGGCAAAGTTTTAGTGTGCTCAAACCTTGCTCCAAATCAGTACCTTCGTATTCACTGCTCAAAATTAGATGTGATGCGTTGTCGGCATAAAATGTTGTTGCTTTTCCGTCATCAGTAAAAATTTTGATGCCTGTGCATTCATGTCCGTCAACGGATTTTTTCCCCGCTAACTCAATTCGAGTGTCCGGTTCCCCAAGTTTCAACAGCAAAACCATGCCATGTTTGATTTCTTCGACAATGCGCTGAGTTGTAGTCTCGTCGGCAGGAAAAACGTGCTCGCCCTGCTGAATCCAGCATTGCTTGCCGTCGTAACCAGTAATCATTGGCTGACCCATCAACTCTATTTTTGAGCGCAACATTACGCCCTTTGAAAATGTTTCAGTCTCAAAGGTATTAACGGCTCCGGATATCGTCGAATATTGCTTCAGGTCGCCGATGCTTTTAAAGGACATGGCATCGAGTGCCTTCATTTTTTCGTAGCCGCCATAGGCGTTCATTATTTGAGTGGAAAGTTCTTTGACCGACTGAGAATGCGCCCGACTGTCGGCAGTTTTTTCCTTGAGACTGCCAGTGGCCAGATTTGCCTCAGCAAATGCGGGGGTGGAAAATGAAAGGAGGACGATTAGAGCCCAGGCTTTTCTTAGATGAACTTGCTCTTGTCTGGTTGACATCTTCCCGCCTTTAAATGAGATAGTGATCTAAATCTACCCGGTTCGAAACACCTGATTCGTCCGAAAAGGACATCCTTTGTCACTTTGCAAGGCGCTATCCGGGGTAGGGGCCAAGTGTTAACGAAATTGTCAATTATTCGCGAGCATGATCAATATATGTTTGGGCCTGCTATAGTGAGTTGAGTACAAATTGTAATCACGCAACTACAAATGGCTGAAAAGACTTCCAACATTAGCCTTCGGATTCCCGAAGAGTATAGAAAACGCCTCCAGCTTCAAGCTGACAAGAAGGGCGCGAGCTTCAATGCTCACCTTTTGAGAGTAATTGAAATCCATCTGATGAGTTCGGGATTTGGACCAACATCAGTAACTTCAAGCTCCGGAAAGCTCTTCCAAATACGGTGCGAGCCTTATCTTGACAATGTGGACGAAACCACATGGGCGTACTTTATAGATGAACCAAAATTTGAAAAAGAACGTGCTTATTACCTGATCGGTATCGGGCGGACAATTCTCCGCGATTGGCAAGTTAAAGATAAAGTTCAAGTTTCCAAAGAAGTAGGCCTGGCTCTACTAAATTATTACAATCGTCGTGGTATGGATGTAGACAAATTAGTCTTCAACCAATATCCGGGACCAGACAACGATGGACGGCGCATATTGCAAGTAGCAGAAGTGCCTGAAACGCTAGAGCAGTATTTCGACATGCTCATGACTGACACATGGGTCGACAAATTTGTCACTCAGGATGAAAAGAGTCAAGACATGCGTAGAGGTCGTCCCGAATCGGCGTTATATCGCTGAACGAAGATTGTTTGAGGAGCAATCACCCCTGGATGTTTTTTGATAGAACTGAGGTCACACATGTTCGAATTTCTCGCGGTTTTTCTAGTTTGTTATGTGATGCACGCTTGCGGCATCACCATCGGGTACCATCGCCTCCTCTCGCACCGTTCATTCTCCTGCCCAAAGCTGGTTGAATATTTCTGGGTGGCATGGGGCTATCTGGCATTTGAGGGTTCACCAATCTGGTGGGCAACAATGCACCGTGCGCACCACCATCACACTGATACCCCGCTCGATCCTCATTCACCATTGAATGGTCTGATGTATTCGTTCACTGGTTGGTTGGCTGAGAAGGAATACCTTCCGCACATCGACCCTTACAAACAATCCAAAGATTTGCTCAAAGATCCAATTTACGTTTTCCTCGAGCAAGGTGGCAATTTGCCTAGAGGGCACGCCCTTTCGTTCGCGATTGGATTTGCTGTCAGAGGCGTCATCTGGGCATTTTTCGGCTGGCAAGTCGCATTGGCTAGTTTGCTCGCCGGTCTGTCGGTTTTGGGCATTCCTCTGATGCTCAACGTAATCTGCCATTTGCCAAAACTCGGCTACAAGACATATGCCGGCGAAGACGACAGCGTCAACGTCTGGTGGGTTGGCATCCTCGCCATGGGCGAAGGCTGGCACAACAATCACCACGCAGCGCCTGGTTCTGCAAAGACTGGCATG
>JACMKL010000778.1 GCA_014380105.1 Candidatus Melainabacteria bacterium | reverse complement strand
GCGTCTGTTTTCTTACTCGGTGATACCACCTGCATGCAGCTGGCTAAGATGACAGAGTGGGGACGTTCAAGAATTAAGGACGAAGTTGTTCAGATAGAAACTGACCGATCATTGGCGATTCGACCAGAGTACAGCAGTCCTGAAACTCTCATGGGCACAGCAACAGACGAACGATCAGACATCTACAGCCTTGGCATGGTGCTCTACACAACTCTGACAGGCAAACTTCCTTTTGCCTGCGAAGACGTTCAGCAATTAATCGATAAACAAATGAATGGATTGCCTAGACGATTCAGAGAGACAGCACCGGAATTCGATATACCATTTCACATTGAAGCGACAGTATTTAAGTGTCTTGCAAAAAATAAAGAAGACCGGTATCAATCGGCATCAGAACTCGCAGAAGCTCTCAAAACTTGGAGACATGATTATCGTCATGAAGCCGCTCCAATTGCTTCTCCAATCGCGGCTCCAAAGCCAGTACAACATTCTGCATACTCAATTGAAGAACTAAACAAAATAGGCTCGCGTCATCAACCGGCTCAACCTGTAAACCTGGAAATAGAAATAGCTCCGGAAGAAACCGAAGAAGACAATGAAGTCTTCGCCAACGTCACACATATGCCGCGCCAGAAGCACTTCGCTCCGTTGTATGCAGTTGCGGCAGTGCTGGCTGTATTGGTCGGCTTTCTGGTGACGACGAGCATTCGCCAATCAATTCAACAAGAAGAAGTTCGGCAAGAAGCATATGCGCCGAAGTTCAAACAGCAATTCGCGACCTTAACTCCGACAATTGGTGCAGGAGCCGCATTTGTAGCAGCGATACCCACTCCAGTCGAAGAACCCATGCCGACAGTCGGGTTAGTTGCGCCAAAATCAGTCGTACGCATTCTTAAACATGCTCCCGAACGTTCTGCAGAGCGCTTCACCGCACGAGCTTCTGCTCATACTCAAATTAGCGAACGTCCTCACCGCAGAGCGTATCAAACCTCTTACATGGTTGTGCAATAAACCTACTCAATTTGCTCGTTCTACTGGGCTCAGCGTTTGTTTAAAATATCCAGGGGATCTTGCTCTCTGCGCGGTTTTATTTTTGGCTCGTCGTATTGATCATCGACATACGTCTGTCGCCGTATTGGCTTCTTAGTCGCTTTAATGACCTTGTGAACCGGTGGCTTGTGCTCAATTACCTTTGCGCCAGTAGAAGTTGCACTTTTAGTAGTACTAGGATGACTCGGCACCACTAGTGGAACAGTCTTCAAACCTGAATCTACAGGTGTTTTAGGAACGCTCGTCGTGGCTTTCGGTGGCGCGACGGTAGGCACTCCCTGTGGTGTCGTTGATTTCACATTCATCATCACGAAAGCAATTGCACCACCACAAACTAAAATTACTAAAATCAGAACAATTAACGCTTTTCCCGCATTCGATTTCTTTTCTGGAATGCGATCGTGATCTCCTATATTCATACTTCGAGGAGGAGACTTAGGTTTTGGCATTGCATTACTGATTTGCCGAGCACTATTTGCTTCTGATGTAGTCTGAGCGCTGGCGGGAAAAATGGCAGACAATGCAGCTTTTAATTCAGAGACTGTTTGATAACGGTCTGCTGGTGACTTTTCCAGGCAGCGCAAAACAATCTTCTCTAAAACATCAGAAATTTCGACTTTCGGATTTGATTCTTTGAAAGAGGGCGGTTTCTCGTTGATTTGCTTGGCGATAGTTTCCATGAAGGTTTTGCCGCGAAAAGGTAACCTGCCGCACATCATGTAGTAAATAAGAATGCCAAAAGAATAAATGTCAGAGCGAATATCGGATTCAGAACCATTGCATTGCTCGGGACTCATATAGAACGAGCTGCCCCAGAGTTCGCCAGCCTTAGTCAGGCGCTCGCTTCCTTCGCCCATTTTTGCCAGTCCAAAGTCGACGATTTTGACTATATCATTGCCTCGATCGTCCGCTTCGATGATCACATTTCCAGGTTTGAGATCGCGGTGAGTGATATCACGCTTATGCGCATGATTGAGCGCATCGCAAATTTGCAAAGTAATGTTCTGTGCTCGCGCCACAGGAATGATTTCATTACGGTCCAGAATTTCCTGTAGTGTCGGACCCGAAAGCAGGTCCATCGCGAGATAAAGATAGCCTTCCGCACTCACACCAGAATCAAATACTGTCACGATATTGCGATGGTTGAGGCGGCCGAGAAAAGCAACTTCGCGTGAAAATCGTTGAACAAAATTAGGGTCTGACGTGAGACCCATTTTCAACATTTTGAGCGCCACGACTCTATGCATTGTCACTTGCATGGCACGATAAACGACACTCATGCCGCCTTGCCCGATCTTCTCCTGAATTTCGTACTTGCTATCGATCGTGCTTCCGATAAAAGGGTCTTCGGAAACGCCGGCTTCTAATAAGTGCGACGACGAGAGGTCGCTGCCAGACGCCTGATTGGCAATCGAAACAAAGACTGTGTCGCGTTCGGAATCGTCGGGATAATTATTTATCGGCACAATGGACGCAAGCAGTTGGGGCCCTAAATGTTCCCCTAAATCCAGATTGATAATCGCTTAGTTAAAGCTCAGGACTAATATTTCTCAGCGATTGATTTAGCTTGCGTAAACAACAACAGGTAATCACGTCCGCCAGCTTTGGAATCGGTTCCACTCATGTTGAATCCACCGAAAGGATGTACTCCAACAAGCGCGCCTGTGCACTTTCTATTGATGTAGAGATTGCCTACATGAAAATCGTGACGGGCTTGTTCGAGATTGCGGCGGTTTCTAGAATACACGGCACCGGTCAATCCAAATTCTGTATTATTGGCAATTTCGATTGCATGGCGCCAACCGTCTGCTTTGATTAATGCAAGCACTGGTCCGAAAATTTCTTCTTGAGAAATCCTAGCGGTTGGACTAACGTCAGCAATTACAGTTGGTTCGATAAAGAATCCGCCATTTTTATCTTTCGGCGCGTTTCCGCCGGTGAGCACGCGACCTTCTCTTTTGCCGATCTCTACATATTCCATAATCGATTCGTAAGCCGATTTAGAACTAACCGGACCCATGTAATGCTTCTGATTTTCAGGCGCACCTAGAGTAATTTTCTCTGTGCGCTCTTTGATCTTTTTGAGCAATTCATCGTAAACATCTTTGTGAATAATAGCTCTGGAACAAGCAGAACATTTCTGTCCGCCAAATCCAAATGCGCTTGAAACAATGCCTTCAGCAGCCAATTCCAAATCAGCATCATTATCAACAACGATTGAATCCTTACCGCCCATTTCAGCGACAACGCGCTTAATCCACATTTGACCAGGTTGTGGTTTGGCAGCTAATTCGTTGATGCGCAGACCAACTTCTTTTGAGCCTGTAAATGCGATAAAGCGAGTTTTGGGATGGCTGATCAAGAAGTCACCAACGCTCGCTCCCGGTCCTGGCAAAAAGTTGAGAACACCGGCAGGCAAGCCGGCTTCTTCCAATATTTCAAAAAACGCCCAGGCAATTCCTGGTGTTTCGCTGGACGGTTTTAAAACCACGGTATTACCGGTCACAATCGCAGCAGTTGTCATGCCAACAAGAATTGCTAGAGGGAAATTCCATGGTGGAATAACAATACCCACACCCATCGGAATGTAGTGCAATTCATTCTCTTCACCAGGACTTGCAGTCAAAGGTTGCGGCGCAGACAATCTAAGCATTTCGCGACCATAAAAATCACAAAAGTCGATTGCTTCGGCAACATCGCCATCGGCTTCTGCCCAGCTTTTTCCAATTTCCAAAACCAACAAAGCAGACAATTCAAATTTCTTGCGACGCATGATCGCTGCCGCTTTGAATAAATAGCGAGCTCTTTCGTTAGCAGGTACTCGCTTCCATCCTTCAAAGGCTTCAAGCGCAACTTTCATGGCGCGGTCTGCTTGCTCCACTGTGGCTTTTGCATACCGACCAATCACTTGCTTCGGCTCAGCCGGATTGGTTGAAACCAGCCAATCTGCGCCTTCAGTGGAAAGTCTTTCACCACCAACAACCAGCGGATGATCTTTGCCAAATTTCTTTTTGACGAGATCAAGAGCTTGAGTCATCAGCTTTTGGTTATGTGAGTCAGAAAAATCTGTGAAGGCTTCGTTTTGAAACTCAGTAAGCATGAAAGAATCTCCCGGTGACAACCGCTAGCGCGGACACGCCTGACAAAGCAGGATCGAACTATGATAAGCCGGACTT
>JACMKL010000777.1 GCA_014380105.1 Candidatus Melainabacteria bacterium | reverse complement strand
CGCGCAGGGCATGGAGAAGGATGGTGATGACCATCGCGTCGCCAGCATATCTGTGGATACCGCGGATAACACCACCGAAAGGTAATGACTTGGTGATGTAGTCCACCGAAGTCCAGGCGTTGACGAGGTTTTTCGAAAGGTACGCGTTGTCGATGGTCGGAATGTAGTAGGCAAACAACAATAGACCCGACAGGTAGAGCACCCACAGGTAATACTGCGGCAGAGCACCGTGATAATAAAACGGATTATATTTGCTCGTCATGAACGCATTTACAGCGTTTTCCAACCATAGCGTCAAGCCATTCAGAGGTTTAAGCGGGTGGTTGTCGACAATCTTTTGCACTGGGGTCATCCTCTTTCGCGCTACGCGTCCTTTACTTCTTAACCGGCAAAACTGTTATTTCTTCGGAGTCTTCTTTGCCGATCACAATAATGGCGATTCCTGCTGCAATTAATGCAAAGCTCATAAAAACTATGTATCCATAATCGCCAAGGCTGGCTGTTGAATTTGGATTGACTGAAACTCCTGCTGATGTGAGAAATTTCGTGATTTCTGCGCCAGGACCTTTTTGAAGAGTGTCAAATAAGTTCGCGGTGACATCTTTGAGGTAAAGGCGGGTCATCAGGTCATTTAGCCAATCAGGAAAAACTCCTGTGAAGCCGAGTTCTGACCATGCCATAAGCAGAGAAGTGAGTAGAACTACGCCCCCGAGCCCGAGAATCACAAGGCCTTTTAGTGAAAGTATGTACTTAATCACGATGCTTCCTATCTCCAGGTTCTGTACTGTTCGAGTTTTTTGAATTTACGGAGGCTGCTTGTAGTTTTGCCTCAATTTTGTCGTAGATTTTGATTTTTCTGATCAGCTTTCCACTCATCTTTTCTTCCAGATAGATCCAGTAGCCTTGCACGGCCAGAAGCCCAAGAGTGAGAGTGGTGCCAAAGAACAAATAGGCAATCGGGACGAGCCCGGGCTCTCTCTGTACTTCGCGCCAACCTTCGAAAAACCAGGACAATGTGATCACTGTCATGGTGAAAGCTGCGATTTTGAGCGGCATTTTCACTTTGGTGGAAGCGACTGTAGATAAGTCCTTTTCAGGCGCGTTCGTGCCATCACCAGTGGTGACTTTCGTATTTATGGCTCGATTATCTTTTGCCGCCAACACTTTTTCCTCTATGCCGCCGTTGTCGCTGCAGGAACTGGTTTAGCTTCTACTTGTGGCTTCTTCGCTTTGAAGTCGTAAGCCATGTAAGCGGCAAGCACCATAACTACTACTCCAGCAATCATCCAGGCTAAATCCCAGAATGGAATTGGCAGTGGGTAGAAAACACCTTTGGTGGTGGTTTCAATTTTGCTTGCTGGATTCATACGGTCGACGAATACGACATAGTCGTAAGCCCAACGGTTGGTGACCAGGTAGTCGACCATGCCCAGATATTTAGGGTGACTCGGTGTGAATGTTGGAATCCAGTTGACGATGAAGTCTACTGGTGATGTGTTGTGGCAAGCGGCCAAAATTTGGTCGTAAGCCGCTTTCACTTCAGCTCCGCCCTTAGCCACATATGTGTCCTTGAGCCATTCTTGCCAGTCGCTTCTATAAGTAGATGCGAAATAAGTTGAAGTTGGCTGAACGGTGCGCATTGCTGCTTCGAGTTTTTCAGTCTCAGGCAGGAATGGACGAACTAAGCCGTAGAACCATTGTTGGAACATTGGTGCGCGGAACATTTCCACTTTCGCCATGTAGTAATAAGCGAAAGCCCAGAAAGTTTGGATAGCTCCGATGATGAAAAAGACTGCGCATCCCTTCATTTGTTTTGCACGCATGTTGAGATCTTTGACGTTCCACATCAACCACATTTGCCAGACCATACCGATGTTGACGGTCAGGTAAGTGAAAGCTCTCCAGTAAGGAGGATCTTCGTGGATGTTGGCGATGTTGGCAATAATCAGAAGCGAAAATACAACCCAGCTGACCAGTCCCATGATGGTGACCATCAACATGAATGGTCTCTTCATGATGTCTTTCTCTTGCCCGGTTATCCAGGTGTCGCAGAAAGGCAATGCAACAACTATCAATGGAATAAACATTGTGATTTCTGTCGCCACTACCGGCTCCAGATATTTGTACATCTGGTACAAGCCCAGGAAGTACCAGTCAGACAAAATTGGAAGTGGTGTGACGTCCGGATCGGACCGTTTTCCTTGAGCAGCTGGAAGAACTACGGCAACAACAACGAGCATCATGGTGATGATCGAACGCTTTGCCCAGCTGAGAGGAACGCGCTTGTAAGCGTTTTTGTAGAAATATAGTTCTACGAAGATTAGTGGAATAAGTGAGAACGCTAAGTGGATTGAGAAGAAGCGAGTGATCGTTTCTTGCGTGATCGCTGCTCCACCACCGAGTAATACTTCCGCTGTGTTCCATCCCATGTGAACTGACTTGACCAGTGGCTGGTAGAAGTCACCCATGACTGGGAATTGGTCCATGTAGGTTGGGAATGTCGCGAAAACTTTTGTCGCCCAAAATGCGCGCTGGTTCCAGATCAATAGATAGCCGGTCAACCCGGAATATAAGCAAAGCAATAAGGTGACAAGCGAGATGGCAATGTTGAATTCTTTGCCAGGTTTGTAGTCGGCGCAAATAAACATTCTATATGTGCGCATCGTCGCCGCGATAATCATCGCGTCGGCTCCGTACTTGTGTACGCCTCGCATCAATCCGCCGAAAGGTATCTTCGTCTGAATGTCGAGAATCGAATCGAATGCAGCAGATTTTGTAGGTACATACCACATGATGAGGATGCAACCGGTAAACATGACAATGAACCAGACCAGATAAAAGATCGGGCCCAGTGCGTACCAGGGATTGGTCTTAGCCTCAACCTGATAATGCTCATCGAAAATATCGATGCCATTTATTCTTGTCTTAACCCAGTCGATGGATGCAGTTAGCGCTGACATATTATCGATTGACTCCCTCAGGCAATAGAACCGGCTTCCAAACCAATGATTTTGTAACCATCGCCCTCTTTCTTGAGGTCGAATTTACGTGGTGGACGTGGGGCAGGGCCGCTGACGACCTTTCCGCCCTGGGCAATGTCATAAACGCTCAAGTGGCAAGGGCAGGCGAATACTGGACCTTGTGGTTTGAAGTTATAACCTTTCGAGCATTCAATTGGGTCTGGAACGAAATTGAATACACAACCCAAATGAGGGCAAATACGACTGTAGGCAACGACGTCGCCTGATGGCAATTTGACGATGTAGCCTGGGATTTCGCGAACTTCCTTACCTTCAGGGTTGTACTCAACGTACTTCTGCTTGAACATGAAAGGAAGGCATGTCCACGGTGCTGGGAAATCGGAATCTCCGAATTTTACGTCTTCTTCTGCGCCCGGTTGGTCAGAAGGTCCAAAAACGTCAAGTGGTTTCAGAGTTGGACGCATGTAGCGCAGTAAAGGTGAAATGACCAGTCCAAAAGTGGCGGCAAGCGGAATCGCTGCCAACGTCTTCAATAATAATCTTCTTGATGTGCCTTCCATTTTTTCGACTCCGTTACTTTGTCTCAGTGCCAGTCATCGGCTGAGCATCTTCAGCTTTAGGCTTGGTACCTGCAGTTGCATCGGCAATTGTGGATCTGTCAGTTGAGTGAAATGCTCTGACATACGAGACTAGCTTCCAAATGTAGTCCTCATCGAACTTAACATTTTTTGTCTTGTCTTCTTTGCCCAAGAAATTGGGCATCGCTTCCCACTTTATGCCATTTGCGATGTGATCCCACAGAACATCGTCTGTTCGATCGTAAAAACGCTTAAAGTTCTGGAAATTGGCCGGATTTGGCTCAAGCACGTTGTATTTGTTGAGCGGACCATCTCCATACCCCTTAGGACCGTGGCAGACCGCGCAGTTTGCGCCATAGATAGGCGTCACCGCTGCGTACTCTTTACTTGATAGTAGCGGATTTGCGAGGTTTCGAACATAGAAAACCAAGTTCCATGTCTGTTGAGTTGAAGCATTATCGAGAGTCGTCGGGTGCTTAATGCCGTCTTTGCCGAAAGCCAGGAACATATATTGGTCGATTGGCTTTTGTTTGCGCATGTATTCTTTGTTGGTCAAGTCAATGGTCGACTTGCCGGATACGCCCTGACCACCTTCTCCGTGGCACTCGGCGCATGACAATTTTTGATAAACCGATTTGCCGTTTGGTGCCGAAGGATCATCATCCGGATAAATTGCTTCACGCCCACCGACAGTAACTTCTCTGGACACGAGCGTGACGTCTGTGCCCTTTACGTCTATGTCTTTGGCGCACCCAGTGATCAGAGTCACGACAGGTAACGCGAGAATGAATGCGGCTACGACTGAAGTCGATAGTCCCGCAATTGCGTTTAAGGAAATAACCGGTTTTTTAAAACTTGTCATGACTCACTCAGTAACCAAAGAAAGGAATCCAGGAGAACATCGCCCAACAAACTACAAAGATAAATGCGATGACGAGAAACAGCGGGGGTGGTCCTTCGCCAATGCGATATTCGGAGACCACTTCGTAGTGCTCTTCTTGCGCAACTGCTGCCGCTGCCGCAGCTGCTGCCTTAACAGGTGGTGCGGCTGGTTTTACCGCCGCTGCAGCTGCTGGTTTAGCTGCCGCTGTCGCCACTGGAGTTGTTGAAACTGCTGCTGCAACAGGCTCTTTCGACGCTGGCGTTGCCGCCGGCAAGTTTTCATGCGGAGCTTTGGCAGCGTCGGGGGTTTCCACCTTCTCTACTTTAGGCTCTTCAGCCTTAGTTTCTGCTTCGCTCGATTTTGTTTCGTCAGCCATGACCTACCTCTTAGTCCGCAAAAAATCGTTATTCGTTGATTGCACTCAATCGCGCACGCTCTACAGCTTGACGGGCTCTTTGACCAATCAGATTAGTGTCGTCGTCGTCCATCATGTCGAATTTGACAGATTCCATATCCTCAAATTCGCCGTTTCTGAACGCCCAGAGCATCGCAGCAATTGCAATTACAAAGAATAAGCCGCATATAAAGAAGGCGACATATAGTCCGGATGACAGACCTTGTTGATTGAGAATGCAATTAGGACACATCGTTAATGACCCCCTTCATTCGCCGGTGCGTGAGCAGGCGCTGTGGTTGTAGAACCAGAAGTACTGGAAGGAGCTGGCTTTGTCGATGACGGAGTGGTTGTTGGTGTCGGTGCTGGCGCAGCTTCACCATGACCCATTGAATCTGCTCCAGGAGCATAATCGTGTCCGCCGTGGTGCGGTTCATACTGCTGATTTGAAAGTTTCGGCAGGTGAACATCCTCAATTTTGTTGAGTTGGTCAATGCTGTTGATTGTCACTTCAGAATCTTGCTGAAGTGTCTTCAGGTAAGCGACGACATACCATCTCTGCTCTTCTGTAAGAATCTCATTCCAACGAGGCATGCGGTTGCCAACTACGCCTTCTGATGTGCGGTAGAACCAGAATTCATCAGAGTATTGCTTGTAATAAGGTCTGGAGAAATTTGGTGGCTTCTTCTCTAGAGAGAGCGCATTCGGTCCATTACCATAACCCTCAAGACCGTGGCATACAGCGCAGTTTTGAGTGTAGATACCGCGACCGGCGTTTGCTGCCGCACTTGAGTTTGTGTCAACAGTTTTGCGATTAGCAAGAGCGCGACCCAACTCAGTAGTCGTTCTGTACTCTTCAGGAGCTTCAACGAAATTCTTAACTTCGCGTCGATTACCCAAACTTTGCAAATAACCAACCAGGTCGTTCATGTCGCGTGCACTCAGGTAACTGAATGAAGGCATGATCGAGCCAGGCTTAACGGTACGAGGGTTGATCAAGTGGGTCTTCTGCCATTCGGATGGCATGCGGTTTCCTTCGTTGGTCAAGTCAGGACCGGTACGTGCAGTACCTAATTGGTGAGGGGTTTCCCACACATAGTCTCCGGCTTTGACAAGAGGACCGTAGCCACGGTCTTGCAAACGGGTGAATTGAGTGTGGCAGTAGAAGCAACCTTCTCTTACATATATTTGTCTGCCGCGTTCTGCGTTTGCAATTTTCTTGTCGATCTTCGTGTAGTCGTTTCCGTGTTGACTGTCTTTTGGATTAAACAGCACCATCGGAAGAAGAACGGTTGAGAAAATGATGATGAAGAAGGTGACTACGATACCGATAGCACCGAGACGATAACTGTGCATTACGCCTTAACCTCCGTCTTAGCTGCTACTGGCGCAACTGTGGGGACGGGCTTCTGATACAAAGTCTTCCAGACGTTGTACGCGAAGAGGAACTGACCAAGCACAATCATGATGCCGCTAATACTCCGTAGGAACCAGTACGGTCTGATCGTCAATCCCCACTGGTCGACTGGAATACCCATTGCCCAACCTGCCGATTGCACGAGACCTGCAGTCGTCAAGGAAGTCATCATAAGTAAGAAGCCGAGGAATTTGAGCCAGTAGTGGGCGCGAATAAGACCCTGACTGTACATCTCTTTGCCAGTAATTCGGGGCAATGAGTAGTACACAGATGAAGTCAGAATGAATGAGAAGGTACCGAGCAGCGCTAAGTGAGCGTGTCCGACAACCCATTGCGTGAAGTGCAAATACCAATTAACCCAGCGAGTTGCCTGGAATGGACCTTGTACGCAAGTAACTAAATAGAACATTGAGGATGTCACAGCAAAACGCAATGGCATATCGGTGACGACCATTCCCCAACGACCTTTCATTGTCATAAAGAAGTTGGTCAGTACTGTCAGTACTGGAACTAAAAGGAAGATCGATGAAATAACTGCGATTGCTTTCAACCATTCCGGAACAGGTGATTGAAGGATGTGGTGAGTTCCGGTTGGCGCATAGAAAAGTGCGATTCCCCAGAAACCGAGCATCGACAAACCGTGGCTGTATAGCGGAGCTTGGGTCAGACGAGGCAATAGGTAATACATCATTCCTACGCCGACTGTGGTGAACCACATGCCCAGAATGTTGTGTCCATAGAACCAACCGATAATCGCATCGTTAAGTCCAGGCAATGAGACGAATGTACGTTGCCCAATGATGTAAACGAGTGGAAACCAGAAAAGCGATCCGAGGAAATACCAGAGAGAAACGTAGAGTTTTTTGACGCGGCGATCGAGGATGGTCATATAGATATTGAGCGCGACCAGCACGAGCGCTGTCGCTACCATCACATCGAGAATCGTGCCGAGTTCGGCGTATTCTCTGCCTTCAGTGTTGCCGTTGAGCAGTGTGCAGAAAGCTCCTACCATGACCAAGTTCCATGCCCACATGGTCATGTTGCCGAGGCGTTCACTCCAAAGCTTTGTCTTACAAAGAGCCGGCACCATGTGAAACATAGAGCCGACATATCCCATCGATAACCATCCGATAGTTACCGCATTTACGTGGAACATCCGCAAGTGCGGAAACGCCAATTGCGGAACGTTTCGAACCAGGTCAGGCGCGGAAAATTCCAGTCCCGCCAACATCCCTGCACTCATACCCCATAGTGACCACCATAGAGCGGACAGGAAGAAATTGCGACTGGCGCTGCCCTCTTTTTTACTGAAAAGCTTGTCTGCTGCAGAACTCAACTTGGACACCCCATTTGGCGCTTGGCCCATTGCGAAGATCCAGATCAGAGCAGTTTTAATGCTGCAAAGTTTGATAAAGCAGGTTTATTGAAACCACTCTTAATAGAGATCTTCATGACGCATTAGAATTTTAGATTAATGACATCCGGGTAAATCGCCCATCGTTTGATGATTTTTCACACACTTTTTCTCCAACCTACGATTCAGCGCAGTTAAAAACGAAGTGAATTAGATCTTGGTTTCGAAACAAAGCTTAATGCGATTGCCAAGATGCCCCAAACCTTTCTGAGCACTTACAACCCAGTTTTCTTAGAATGTGTCTTTATGGCTATTGTTTTTCGGAAGAGCTGCTGAAGAATCGCAGGTTAGATCGCCACTGGAGGCTGTTTCCTTCAGATCTAATTCTCTTTGCAATTTTGCTG
>JACMKL010000776.1 GCA_014380105.1 Candidatus Melainabacteria bacterium | reverse complement strand
TCGACGTTGCCGCTTTCAAAACGGCAGCTGTAGAATTGACTGTTTAAGCGCTCAACTAGAAAGACTAGCGACGCGGTCCAACCGCTCCAGCATATCGATCGACCATCCAGTGCCCTTGTGGTTCATTCTTAAGATAGGATGGGTCGAGAACGTATAGCGTGCCATCTTGGAAGCGCATATTCTTGAGCTGCCAATCGATGCGAATGCCGGCGCGCTCGAGGGCGTCTGCGTAGGCATAATATTGCTTGTTCATCGCCTGCATTTGAGAAGGCGAAAGGTCGCGAGTGATGATTTGCATTTGCAAATTGTCTCCATCACCAATCTGTTGCATCTTCATTGCAGGCTTACCATCAGCGGTCTTACCGGTTTCGACAATGGTGGGAGTTTTTACTCCGATTGATTCAAGCTTTTCAAAAATGGTTTGCACTTCATTCATCGACTTGGCAGCATCTGCATAAACTTTGGTCACTGTACCGTCGCCATTTGAATAAACAGCCCCTTCGTCGCCTTGACCGAGATGCTTTCTTGAGTCGAATGTCAAAACCTTGTCTGATTCTGGCTTAGGAGCTGACTCTTTGGCTGCGGCAGGCTTCTCCGCTGGCACTTCTTTAGCAACGGGCGCCTCCTTGGGAGGGACGGTCTCAGTAGCTCTAGGTGCTTCGCCACGCGCACGCGCATTTTTAGCATCAATGGCTTCTTTCATTTCCATCGTGAAGAAACGCGATTTAGACGCGGCACCGCCGACGCCACCAAGAACGCCACCAAAGAGAGCAAAATCTTTCATACTTGTGCCCACTTCACTGGCGCTGGCAAAGCCATGTCCGTGAGTGAGCGAATTCGCTTCGGCACCGACGAAGCCAGCAGGCAAGCCACTGCCAATACCAATGACAGAACCTTTGCCTACGCGAGTAAGAAGTGGTGCATCGGCGGTCAGTGAAAGCGCTTTGCTGGAAGCCAGTCCGCGGGCAGCCATGTTGAGTGTTGCAAACGTACTGGCATCAGTTATGCCATTTGCGAGTCTGCTGTTCCAAAAATTCTCGTCATTTTCAACAGGACGCAGTACTGTTCCCATCAAGAAGCCGGTCGATCCGCCTTCGGCAGCAACCCCTAACATCGAGCCACTTAATTTACTGCCAGCAACGCCTCTGACCAGGGCTCGTGTGGCGAAAAACGGGACCAACATTCCGACAGTTGCTCCGGCACGATGTGCAAAACTCTCAGAGCCACCAGGTGCAACATTCGCGTCAACCAATTCCATTTTTGGTAATTCGTGCCCAATCAATCGGCCGCCGAGCTGCGTCAAGCCGTTGATTGGTTGTTGAATAGCTGAGTCAAAAGCAGCGACGCCAAAATCTGCAAGGGCAGATGGTTGCTCTACGGCTTTTTCGGAAGCTCGTTCTGGAGGAGACATATATTTTCTTTGAATGTGCTTGAGAGGTTTATCTGAATCTACGTTATTACATACCCCGAGTCAGTGGGGAAAATACGAATCAGCTACGGTATGGCCGAACCGGCTCCAGTTAATTTCGTGGCGGGCGACGACGATGTCTTCGAGACGGGGGTGGCGCAACAATTTCCACTGGTTGTAAGAGCATCTCAAGTTCGATAGGCGACAAATTAAGAGAATCCTCTCCCTTTTCGTCGAACATATTGTCCGCAATCACTTTCTTGCGATTTTGCAACTCCAAAAGGCGCTCTTCGATTGTGCCTGCAGTAATTAGCTTGTATACGAAAACGGGCTTGGTCTGTCCAATTCGATGAGCGCGGTCTGTGGCTTGGTCTTCGGAAGCTGGATTCCACCAGGGGTCATAGTGAATTACAGTGTCCGCAGCTGTCAAATTGAGACCTGTTCCACCGGCTTTCAGGCTGATCAGAAAGACTGGCACATCGCCATTCTGAAAACTCTCAACTGGAGTGGCACGATCTTTGGTGCTGCCACGCAGTTGAACATAGGAAATTTTCTCGAAATCCAGTTCTTCGGCAATCAAATCGAGCATTCCAGTGAATTGCGAAAAGATGATTATTCTGCGTCCTTCTTCGAGTAACTCAACGACCATTTCCATCAGCGTCGAAAGTTTTGCACTCTCCTCGACTTCTCGCGCCATCTCAAGTTTGACCAGACGCGGGTCACAACAAACTTGGCGTAATTTAGTCAGAGCCGCAAGCAAATACAGATAGCTTTTCTCAAAACCTTTGTCGCGAATTTCATTTCGTACTCTGGCATGCATTGCCAATCGAACAGCTTCATAGAGATCTCGCTGTGCGCCTGTCAAATGCACTTGTTTGATCATCACCGTTTTTTCAGGCAATTCGGATTCGACTTCTGATTTAGTGCGTCTCAACATAAATGGGCGCAAGCGTGTCCTTAGCGAAAGCAAACGCTCCGGACTGTGGTCTCTTTGAATAGGTTTTCCATAATATTGCCAGAATTTTTTTCGCTCGCCGAGCATACCTGGCATCAAAAAATTGAATTGCGACCACAGCTCATCAAGTTTGTTTTCAATTGGTGTACCGCTGAAACAAAACTTGGAAAACGCACTCAATTTAAATGCTGCTTTTGCAGCCAGTGTGTTGGGATTTTTGATGTACTGTGATTCGTCAAGAATGGCTATAGACCACTGTACGTTGCAGAATTCAAGCTCGTCTCGCGTGAGCAATGGATAAGTGGTAACGACAAGATCATGATCATGTACTTGCGAATACTTATTTGTGCGATCGCTTGATGTTATTGCCAACACCTTCAACGTCGGCGCAAAAGTAGCTGCTTCGCGCAACCAATTTGGTGCAACGCTGGTGGGGCATACGACTAAAGCAGGACCGTTGAGCAAGCCTCTTTCTTTCTGCGAAAGAATATGGGCCAGACCCTGGATAGTTTTGCCTAATCCCATGTCATCGGCTAAAATTCCGCCTGCCTGAATTTCACTTAAGAAGCTCAGCCAACCCAATCCTTCTTTCTGATACGAGCGCAATTCAGCTGTGAAATTTTTCGGCGTATCAATCGGATGAAAACCACCTTCAGCTTTCAACTTTTTGGCAATATCCTGAACTCTCCCTTTGGGGAAATTCACGATGTTCGAGGCAGCTAAACGACTGAGCGCAACAGGCGTTACCTGCAAGGATTGTTGCCCTTCAGTCCATTCTTCGAGAGAAAAAATTTCGCGTATAACTTTGAGTATGCTTTTCACTCGGTCGAAAGGCAAAGCGATCATTTGCCCACCCGGAAGTGGTGCATAAAAGGCACCATTAATATTGAGGTGATCGATATCTTCATCCGCAAGATTATGTCCGGCCCGTTTTAATGCGCTGACAAGAATTGGGAAGAGCGAAACGCGTTGCCCATCAATTAAAACTCCGAGATCTAATACAAACCACCAGGCAGAATGTTCTGAAATCTGGAAGTCGAGGGCTTCATCAGTTTCGATTACTCGATAAGTAAATGATTCTTCGATTTCAATCTGCCAATTCAGTTCCTGCAGCGCAGGTAATTTCTGCCTCACGAATTGCAACCAGGCAAAATCAGAATCATCCTTCATCACAAGGCGAATTTTGGTCGGGTCTGATTGCACTGGTAGCGGATCTAGCCCGTATTCAACAAGTTTTTGTAGAATTTTCTTCTCGGCAAGCGGATCGCGCTTGTAGATCATGACAGTGTCACCGACCGCTTCGCGAAATTCATAATTGCGATCGCGCAGGTCGAACGATTTGCCCTCATAGTCAAGTTTGAGATCAATCACATTGATACTTTTGCTGGCGTCAAAGCCACGTCGCCAATATAGCAACGCTTCATTGCCAATTGGATTAATTGAATGAAAAGTAAGAGATGGCGTGGGCGCGGGCTTGACTATCTGTTCATCCAACATCGAGCAAGGCAATTCCACTTCTGAAGGCAAGTGCAATTTTAAAAGTTGTTCGTGGACACGTTCAGCATAGCCTGGCATCACAGGTGGTGCGCTGAGGAGTCGCGCAGTTGTTTCAGTGTCGATAGGCAAATCGAGCATGCCAATCTGCCACATATAAGTATCAACATATAATGGAAACGCTGAGAGCAATGGAATAATAGAATCGCGCTCTCCAACAATTACCGGTATTTGCGAGTGGTCTTTGCGAAAGATCCACTTAACACGCCCATCTCGGTGAGGACCTTTAGCCAGAGGCGGATTGGAGCCATTGCGAAAATGCGCTCTACCTGTGGCAACAATTTTTTCAATAAGGCTACTAACTAATTTGCGATCGCCTGATAGAACATCACCTAGATAATTCGAGCCGAATGATTTGAGGGCAAATTCAGCTATTTCGTGATCTTCAAAGTTTCCTCCATCAGCCTTACTAATCGCGGCAAAAGTACTAATCATAACCTTTTGAAAGCCAGCTGAATTTGGACGAGTAACTAAATACGGTGTCAATTCCAGAGACGGAATCTGTCCAAATTTAGCTTTGTCAATTATGTAAATGACGGAATGATCGGCAAGCGAAGGCGCTTTGGCGACGCCAGCGGTACTTTTCTGCTGGGACGCTTTCGCCTGATCCGACATGCTCCCTTTAAGCTGCTCCATCCAATGCGTGACACTACTCGGCAGTGCATTCTCCTGATTGTAATCTTCCGTAAATCCGTGAATGCTTCCAGCTTCAAGAACAAGAGCCACACAATGTTTGCAATATGACCCAACCGGACAGGTGCAGGTAGCTCCTACAATAAATCCGCGTTCGTTTAATACAACCCGCACTTGATACGCCTGATCACGAGCACCTTTAACGGCGCCGCGAATTGATTTTGAGGGCAAATCAACTACAACGAGCTGGCAGGCACCGGCCGTTTGATATTCGAGTCCAAGCGTGTACGCGCGCTGCCCAAAAATATCCGCAATATGCGAACTGGCAAATGGCAATTTCTCGATGCTCGGACGATTAGGCACGCAAATGCCTCGGCTCGGTTATGTAGACGCTTTGACATCATACATAAACCGAGCCGAAATCACACCTAAACTATTGCGCGATGCGCGTCCTCATTACATCCCGAGAGCTGGATGCGGACGGGTATAGATAACCTGGTCACGAACAACGCGGTCAGTGCGCTCAATCACTGTTGGTTGCTCCACCCGTTTGACTACTTTGGTCGCAACGTAGCTGCTAGCTGGTCTGCGCGCAACATATCGGCGAGCTGGTTTGCGAGCAACATAATGACGTCTATAAGAAGCACGTTTTTTTCTAACAACAGGACGCGTTGCGACATATCTTTTCGTCTCGGTCACTGCGACCGGCTGTTTATAAACGGTAGTTGTAGTCTGCGTTTCATTGACTGGCACTACAACTCGTTCATGGCGCTCCATGATAATTGGCTCGCGCACCACATTGCTGTTTCCTTCCGAATCCTTGTTCTCGCGCACTCTTTCATAAGATGGCTGCATCCAGCTATCGACGACAGCTGGGGGTCCTTCAACGACATTGCGCTGAACATAGGTGTCGGCGGCGTTTGCGGAAAGCGGGATAGAGATTGCAAATCCAAAGGCTGCAAGTGCCAAAATACTTCGTCTCATCACAAAATCCTCCACTCAACGCATAACTCATGACGCTGGGTTGACGCTACAAAAGATGATTAGTTCCTTACCCGCTCCCGGAGAGCATTAGCAATGAATAGTGGATAATGGTCTAAATAAGATTATGATGATTTCTTGAGGGTCACGAGCTACTTGGAAAGTTCAACACAAGGCAACACTTTAGAATTTCCATATATTCAAACTCTTGCATATC
>JACMKL010000775.1 GCA_014380105.1 Candidatus Melainabacteria bacterium | reverse complement strand
CGGAAGTGGTGCAAATGTGCGCAATTAACACTGGATATTTACTATCTTCCATCATAAAAGGGGTCTAAAAAGTGATGGTGGAAGACAAACTTTTTGAGTTTGCTTCCACCATCAGGTAAAGGTCGGCTTATCTCGAAACCTGCTCCAGAGCGACGCGGGCCTTAATGCCTACTTCGCTTTTGGAACAGTGACATCGAGTTCGATTGCATGCATTTCGCCAAGACAGGCAAGCACTTTGTTCTCCAGGACGTACTCTCTGACACCGCGTGCACCATCTTGAAGCTGCGTGTATCCATCGCCGGAAAACAACTCAGTCAGGCGCACCGTGTGATACAGAAAACGCCTGACCGCGAGCGCATCTCCGTTGCTTTCCAGCAGTCGGGCTACCGTCATGAAACGCGGGTCTTTCATTCCCAGTGCGTGAACATCTGAGAAATCGAAACCGGCGTCCTTTTCCCACTGCGCAAATGGAGTGCGCTTCAATGTCGCTTTCACCGGCAAGACCAGATGTTTGATTTCCGGATAGTGTTGGCTAACCGAAGCGATTACGTTGTTCCATGTGGCAGCAAGCATGCCTGGCTGCCTGCGGAAAATGACCAGACTGAATTTGGTGCCTGTATTCACCTCTCTGGCGATGTACTCACGCCTGTGACCCAGTTCGACGAGCATGTCGAAACCGCTTTTCCCAATCAAACGTTGAAGCCCGCTGGGACCCATTACCATGGTGATGCGCCTGTCGCGCTCTTCGGCCAGGGCAATCGGATGTTGACAGCGCGACCTGATCAGCCGCGCGTACAGACCACGCACATCAGGGGTTTTGCCACCCGATTGCAATGATCTTTCGATCGTTTTTGTTTTTATATTCATCACAACTTTCTCCGTGCAGCGGAGGAGTTTCAGCTAGTGACAGCAATAGGACAGTCTGGAACAGGCTGGTGATTTAACCCCAGTTGTCCGGCCGCCAGGATGTCTGAGCGCTGCCTTCCATCATTTGCGTCGCTGCAGGCGGCGTCAATTCCAGGAAGACGGGCAGATGGTCGCTGAAGTCCTTCTGGTAGAAGAGAAGATCGCGCTTGCCTTCCGGAAATTCCGGAATCCAAAGCGGCGAGACCAAGCCATCCAGACCACGAGTGAAGAAGCCATCGAACTGACCACCTTCCGTTCGATAACGGTAGGACGGGCGATTGTCGGTGGTCTTTTCGTTGCGGAAGCCGGCTTCGAGAAGAGGCTCGATTTCGGTGGTTGTCTCCTTTTCGAGCGGGGCATTGAAATCGCCACCGATGATAACGGCGCCGAGAGGAAGTTCGGCAGCAGAATAATCGATAGTCGGGCGAATTTTCTTCGCCAGCGCTTCACCGCCGGTGGTGCCATCCGCTGCGACTGGAGCAGCTGCGACATTGTCTGCAGCACTTTCAACGCCGGAGTCAGCAGTCGCCACGGCAGCGTCTTCTGCAGCCTGCGCAGTCGTCGCTTCCTTGCGACGCTTGTACGGCGACTTGACAGTCTGCTTGGCGAACTCGGCTACCATCTGTTCGAAGCTGTAGCGGCGAATCGGACGTGTTTGATCCGGACCACCCAGGTTCGACTTGGTGTGCAGGTCAACGACATCGAACACGAAGCCGCTGGAGATGTCGCGCACACGCTGCTGGAGAGCGGGACG
Organism: Candidatus Melainabacteria bacterium; assembly: GCA_014380105.1. Lineage (GTDB taxonomy): Bacteria > Cyanobacteriota > Vampirovibrionia > Obscuribacterales > Obscuribacteraceae > QKMZ01. Next base: position 5,924 of record JACMKL010000775.1, on the reverse strand, counting down.
GAGCGTGACACGGAATTCCGGATGATCGGGCACTTCCAGCAGGTAGTCGTGATAGACCGGCTTGGAGCCGAGCCATTCGAGACGCGGGTGATAAAGAATTCCGCACGCCTGCTCGCGATTATTGCGGTGGCTGGCATTGACCCCATACCCGGCAGCCTTGGCGATGTAGCGCAAGGCGTCGATGTTGGTCTCCTGGAAAAGGACGACGTGAGCACGCTTGACCAACTCCAGGAGCGGGTCGATGATGCGCTTCGCCTTTTCGAGGTCGAGGAGGTAACCGTTGAATGTGCAGACCACGATCGGACCGCCGTAGGTGACCAGAGGACGATGACCGATCATCTTCAGCAAGACTTCTTTGACTTGCTCGGGGGACGCCGGTACCCACGGACGACGAGCGCCCGGCTTGGCTGGGTTACCACCGGCGGTGCCAGCGTTTGCACTGCCTGCGCTGGTCACGATTGCCTGAGCAAGCGGATTGCCTGCGTTAGCAAGCTTGGCGATCTCAGCCAGTGTTTCACCAGCCCAACCAAGCCTATCAGCAGCCAGACAGGCTTCGAGCAGATCGAGCTGCGTGCGGATGTCCACAGCAGATTTACTGAGAACGTTGCGGATCGGATCCGCGGTGCCTTCGTTTTTCATATTTTTTCCTGTTCTTTGAAGACCCGGCTTCAGGCTGCTGAGAGCTGGCCTGAAGTTTCGAGGTGTTTACGGAATTTTTGGCACACAGTTTTGTGATACTGAGTGCGCTCCTCGACTGGGACCAGCTCGTACAAGTACTGCAGCTGCTCCTTTTTGGAAGTGCGAGCGGTGACTGCCATCAATTCAGCCGCCAATTTCTCGGAAGCTTCACGCAATTCGAATGGCAAGTCCGCGAATTTCTCTTCAAGCGAACCTTCGATCATGCGCAGCATGACATAGCGCGTAGTCAGCTTCTCCTCGATCATCTTGCCGACATATCCGGAGAATTTAAACTTGACGCGACGGTCATGTTGCGGAAAACGAACGACAAAACCTTCCTTGTTTTCGAACTCCGTGCGTTTGACGAGCTTCATCAGAGTCTCGAGCGAATCACCTTGCCAGCGCTCGACGACGCGCAGTCCAAGCCGTTCGCCAAGTTTGTTTAGCTCATCATGATCGACATCCTTGAGCGTTTTCTTTTCGTACGCCGCAAGAAGAATAAATTCCTCCGCGCCAGCATAGTCCAGAATAACTTTGGTCTCAGGATGGATGAACTCGGCGAGCACAGTCATTCCGGACGGAAAAGACTTCGACCAAGCTTCCTGTCGCGAGACAAGCAGCTGATTGGCAATTTTACCGGAAGGAGAGGTGAACGAACCACGGGTGGTGGCGATCACTTGTCCACGATATTGAAAGATGATGGCGAGGTGACCATCTTCCTTCACCATCGCTTCCCATGGACCGTCAGGCAAATCTTGCGTTTCAGCATGTTCGCCGTAGTTGAAAAACTTCGGGAAAGGAAAAGCGACAAGGGTTCCGCGCCGGTCGAAAACGACTCCTCTGCAAAGGCGAATCGCCGGCGTCCAGCCATCTGCGAAAGCGTGCAAAGTGACGTGAGCGACTTCGGTATAGTTGAGCCCGATCAGAGGCAGAGTGGGATGGAAAAACGGACGAATCAGACTGGTCACCGAAGGCATGCCCGCTTTGCGAACATAACCGAGGCTTTGCGCCATGAACTGTTCATTGCCTGGAATTCGCTTCCATTCATTGAACTTCAGGGCGCTGTTGATTCGGTCAGAGACAAGCTTGCCAACGAATTGGCGAAGTTGAGTGAGAGCTTTTTTCGAGGTCAAATTATCAGGCTCCTTCTGTTTTCAAACAGATGGATGCGCAAAGTCACAGAAAGCCGACCCGGCGGGATCAACTTCCAGCGAATTTGTGCATCAAAACTTAAGTGCTTGCGCAATGCGCACGCACCTGGATAGGTCAGGAACGGTTAAGTTGCTCTGACGATTTCCTCAAATTTCCGGTAAGCGAGCATTCAATTTCAATCACTCCATCGATAATGGGTCAGTCGACTGGTGTGAAATGTGATTGCTTGTGGCTTGGCGGAAAGAAAAACTCGGAAAAATTGAGGATGATGAAAAAACACCATAAGACTACAAATACGAAAGCTGCATGATCAAGCGCCTAGATGTATTCGTGAAGGTTTTACTGGCTGTAGAAATTAAAGAGAAAGCAATATTTATTATTTGATCATAGGAGCTTGCATTAACTCCTACTTCTCTGAGGCCGTAATGCTGTCTTGGCTGGCAATACGAGCGATCACGCAATTACCATTAACATTGCCAAACGAAAAGCGACCTTGCGCAAATTGTGCAAGGTCGCTAAAAACTCGCGTTGCGAGCCATTCTTTGTTGCATAGGTAGATCTCGCGGCTGGCTTAGGCTACGCGACGTCCGGTGACCATTTGTACTACGAAAAGTATTCCGCAAAGTACTAGAAGACCGTGAATGAAACCGCCACCAACGTGACTAACCAAACCAATTAACCAAAGTGCGAACAGAATAGAAATAATCGTATAAAGCATTCAGATGTCCTCCCTGCGCTTTGCTAGTGATGGTGGAAGGACTCGCCAGAAGACTGTTTGTTCCAAGTTTTTCAAATCTCAAAAGTGCACAGCTGACGTCTTCAAATAAATTGATGCCAGTTAGATACAAGAATAATCGCAAATGAAGGCACCACCAGCAGTGCCTGATTTAAATGTCTATGCAGAATCGCCAATAATTTCTCCATTCGAAAGATAAACGCCAGGTCATAAAAGTCCACAGGGGCGGACTTAGCGCCGACGCGCTAGCAGCTTAGTTGCATTAATCACTTGCCATCTTGCTACTGAATAAGCATAAGACAAGTTATTTGACTCAAGTACTCTGCTGAAAAGCCACTAATAATGCTTGCTTCCATAGCCCATGTATCGCTTAGCGTTAAAACTAATGTTCTCTATAAATTCTCAATTTCAGTAAAACCAACAACCGTCACAACACGTCCCTCATGCGTATCCCTACTGCTTCTGCCACTCACTCCCTGTGAGTTGAAGTTTGTCGGCTGCGCATTGTTGGTTTTTGACTTTGAGTGTTTACGGAGATCGCATCCCCATCAGCGTGGAGAAACTCGCGCTTTTGTCTCACTAACTCGCTTTTCTCCTGGGAAGGAGGAGGCGATTAACTAATCACGGGCTGCGCAAGCAACCCACAGGAGAAAGTTATGGAGAATATGATTGGAGTACTCGGCATCGCGCTCATCCTGGGGCTTTGCGTACTTCTGTCCAACAACCGACGCCACATTAACTGGCGCCTCGTTGTGACAGGAATTGCGCTTCAGGTGGCACTTGCCTTTCTGATTTTGAAAGTCCCTCAAGTACGCGGACTCTTCGACTACCTCGGCAGCGGCATTCAGAGCCTTCTGGATTGCGCGCGAGAAGGAGTCGCTTTCGTTTTCGGTGATGAGCTTGCGAAGTCGAAATTCGTCTTTGCACTCGTGATCGGAGGCTCGATTATCTTCGTCGGCGCGCTTACCAACCTGGCTTATCACTTCGGGCTCTTGCAGCGCGTCGTGAAAGGTCTCGGTTTTCTACTGCGTCGCACGATGGGCGTCAGTGGTGCAGAAGCGTTATCCACAGGGGCTGAGGTCTTCCTCGGTCAGGTAGAATCGCAAATGCTCATCTCTCGCTATATCAAAGTGGTGACACAATCCGAGCTTCTAGGCATCATGGCAGCTGCAATGGCCACGATTTCTGGCAGCGCGCTGGTTGCTTATGTTGGGCTCGGCATCGACCCGACATACCTGCTCATGGCTTCGTTTATGACCGCGCCTTCGGCTCTGGTGGTGGCGAAAATCCTGATCCCCGAAACCGACAAGGAGGCTCTCACTCGCGAAGTCGTATTGTCTGACGACCGCAAGTCGGTGAATTTCATCGAAGCGCTGTCGGACGGTGCGGAGCAGGGCTGGGAGGTAGCGCGCAATGTGATGGTGAAACTGATCGCCTTCATCGCGGTTGTCTACCTTGCCAACAAAATGCTGATTGGCGTAGGCTCGCCCTGGACACTTCAGCAAATGCTGGGAGCGGCTTTCACGCCGGTCGCCTGGCTCTTGGGAGTGCCATGGGATGAAGCCGTGCGTGTCGGTCCTCTCCTCGGCACAAAGACTATCCTCAACGAATTCATCTCCTACGTCGACCTTGCTGCCATGCAGAAGGGTGACCATCCGCTGTCGCCTCGCACGCTGATGATTACGACAGTCGCACTCTGCGGCTTCGCCAATCTCAGCTCAATTGCGATTAACATCGGTGGACTGACGGCGATGGCTCCGGAAAGGAAAGCAGACATTGCTCGACTGGGCTTCAAGGCACTGGTTGCCGCTACGCTGGCTAGCTGGCTGACGGCGGCTCTGGCAGGGCTATTCATGTGATACCTGATGGCAGGTGCTGGTTGTCGCTCTGACGACAGCTACGCACCTGCTTGATGGTTCTCGGCGTCTCAATGGTTGCGACGCCTCAACTCTATGTGCAATCGCATGTCGCGTTGTGCACCAACAATTCCCACACCAGCTTCATGCAACTGAATGTGGTGTGGTCCAAACCTGTGAGGTCATTACCATGATCTGCTATTCGCTTATTGCCTCAAGAGGAGTGATTGTCGCCGGCTTCTCACCGATGTCCGGACCAATCGCCGTCAACGTCATCAACGACGCTTACCCAAAGCCGACTCCGGGCATCCTGGCGCACCTCGAAGACGAAACTTACTTCGTCTACGTGGGTGACAAGAAGATCGCTGTCACAAAAGCGCTCGCGCTTTCCGATGGCGTCGAAAAGGTCTGTCCCGACCTTAAATCTCTTCGCATTCACAAGGCTTCCGTGGTGCTTGGTCGGGCAGGCGATTTCGTACTCGTTCCAGAACAGGGCGACGACGAAACCTTGCTCTTCCTGATCGATGTCAGCCGGGGAGTCGCTGGCAGCGTCAGTCTCGAATGTTCGAACGAGTTCTCGATGTTCGAGCGCGGCTTCCAAAACCCACAGATTTTCCAGGGCGAGGAAGAAGTGATTCTTGCCGCCCTCAATCGCGGTGAAACGATCACGGCCTCGCGCACCGACAAGAAATTCATCTGGTTCGGAAAGCGCTACACGTCCGAGGAAATCGTCTACAGCCTCGACCCTGACCTGCACTGCACGGTGAAGTCCGATTTGGACGGCACCAGGCGCGTGTTTTAGTCTACGGTTGAGGAGGGAAATTTGGTTAGTCGGAAACACCTAGATAAGCGGCGGGCAAAAGCTTCGGAGAATTCTGAAGTCGTCCGCCGCTTGTCGCTTCGCGAGAGAAATAATGCTCAGTGCATCTATTTCTCTCGCTTTTTAGAACTTGACTATTACGGCAAATAGTACAAAAGGGGCGGACAAAAATAAACGCCACTACCCCTGGTGCATCCTGCCTATTTCACAGAAGCTGGAAATACTGTTTTCCAGTCGCTCTTCATATCAACAACAGTCCATCCACGCGCAGCGGCAGCGTCCAGACCCTTATCTAACTTACCGACTTTTGATTGGCGATCATAGGCATATTCTCGCTCTGCGTCTGTGTGATGGACGTACAGGCAAAAATGCTCTCGGACATTTGCGTCTGTCCATTGCAACATCTCTAAATCACCATCAGAGTTTCCGAATGCAGCAATCGGGCGTCGCCCAATAAATTTCTCTATTCCAACTGGCTTTCCACCTGCATCATCAATGAAGTCGACTTCGGGCATGCGCATCAACACAGGCTTTCCATCCTGCATCTCAAATTTTGTTTTAATGCTGCTCCCAACTACTTGCTCCGGAGGAATGCCATAAGTTTTTTGACTGAAAGACCTCACAAATTCGATACCGCCACCGGTCACAATGTAAGTTTTAAAGCCATTCTCTCGCAAGTATG
>JACMKL010000774.1 GCA_014380105.1 Candidatus Melainabacteria bacterium | reverse complement strand
TTTAATTTGCGTGTTTCTAAAGAGGATGCGAAGGATTTGTCGGTGCCGGTAGAACACTATAGAAAATCGCAAATGATATTTATTATGTGGCACGAACTCGTTCGCCAGTAAAAATTGCTTGCTGAAGGCTACCCTCATGGCGTTTTTCGTTCGTATCGCTCAGCTTCTGACGTTGATATTTGATATGGAACTTAAGTGGTGTGACATGGTCGAATCATGCAATCACATACTAGAGGGCTATGGAAAATGAAGAAGACTGAAGAGAAGCCAATGGCTCGCAAAGTGCAAGAGGCGACGGATCTGTTGCAGATCTTACATAGTGACCATATGAAAGTGGACGAGCTGTTTTTTCAATTTTCTAAATCAGATGACGACAATGAAAAACAAGAAATTGTTGCGCAAATAATCACAGAACTCGGTGTTCACGCTAAAGCGGAAGAAGAAATTGTCTATCCCTTAGTGCGTGATGGAAAAGAAGAAGTAGAAGACTTGATGGATGAAGCCGACACTGAACATCACGTTGTTAAATTTTTAATTGCTGAATTGGAAAATATGAAACCATCGGATAGTCACTACGACTCGAAAGTAACTGTTCTTTGTGAATTGGTCAAGCACCACGTTGAAGAAGAAGAAAGCGAAATTTTTGAAAAGCTAAAAGAGGCCGAGCTCAATCTTGAAGAACTTGGTAGAAAGTTTACTCAGCGCAAAACACAACTTGCTGAGAAGCCTTTGCCACCGGAAGCATTTCCTGTGATCGGCAATAAGCCTGCACGCAAACTTGCTTAAGCATTTGCAAAGCCAAACGTAATCCTAATTTTAAAAGTGTTGGAGTATAACATGAGCACCACAATGCCGAAATTGTTTCCTGCGAAAAGCAAGGAAGTTGGAAAAGAAAATGATACTGAAGAACAAGAAGATACTATTGAAGTAATTACAGAAAAAAGAGAAGACCTACTGCAACTCGTTCATGATGATAATAAAGCGGTCGCTGAACTTTTCTTTCAGTTTTCGCAAGCTGAAGAAGATGATGAAAAAGAAGATTTCTTTGAACAGATCAAGACCGGACTTACTTTGCACGCCGGTCTGGTCGAAGAGGTTCTGTATCCACTCGTTGGGCAGTTTGTAGAGAAGGAAGACAAAGAAGACGCAGAAAAATTAGTCTTTGAAGCTGAAGCGGGCAATTACATTTCTTCTCTGATCTTGGATGAACTCGAAAATACAGAAGTTGATGACGATTATTTCGAAGCCAAAATGGCTATTTTGTGTGGCATCGTAAAAGAACAAGTGAAGCGCGAAGAAAAATCGATGTTCGACAAGCTGCAAATGGCTGACCTCGATTTCGAGGAACTTGGCAAAGAATTTGCTGATCGTAAAGCAGAAATGGAAGGCGAAGCACAAGCCGTAAAAGCAAAAACGACAGCAAGAACGAAAACAAGCGATAAGACGACTGCTCGCAAAGCACCAGCAAAGAAACCATCCGCGAAGAAGTCACCAGCAAAAAAATCAACTGCTAAAACAGCTTCTACAAAGAAAGCTACTACTAAGAAATCGCCAATGAAGACTGAAGTCAAAGCAACTTCTAAATCTTCGGCTAAATCTACAGCGAAGAAGAAAACTGCAAAAAAATCTAGATAGTCTTATCTGACCAATCGTTCCATCAAGAGCACGTCATCGCCGAATCCATCTTCGGCGGTGGCTTTTGATTTGACGTCATTTACTCGGGTGCGTAAATTTTGTCGAATCCGCCAGGTCTGTCGCCAGACAATCCGCCATCAACGTTTCGCTCGAATCCGCCGATCGCCCCACCGGAGGCACCAGAAGCACCACTGCGGTCATCTTGCATAAATCGCCGTACGGCACCAATTCCGGCAATCACGCCAACTGCCTGCATTGCTGTGGTGCGATTTTGATTAGAGCCGTAAAAATTATTTTGATTTCCGGATTGAAAAGCATAATTACTTTGCGAGCTGTTGTTCACGTAATTATTATTTCGGTTATTGTCCGAAAATCTTCTGTTATAAAACTCTCCCCACTCCTGGGATTGTGAGTTGTTGTTTCTCCCAAACATTCCACGCTCGCCGCCAAAACGTCCGCCGTTCGATTGGTTTTCCCCTGCACCCTCGTTGCCCCAGCGCGAGCCACCCCAGCGGCTTGAACGCGAATTTTCACCCGTCGAAGAAGGTGGTGTATAGCAACTCATGCCGGCGTGACTACGTGCTTCGCTGGCATGATAACCGTTTGAGGGTTGTGAAGGCACTTTGTAGCTGCCGCTGAAGTGCGTGGCCGCGGAGGTGGCGCGATAGCCGTTTGGTTGATTGGGATTGGGAGTTCGCCAGTTTTGTGCTCCGGCGCTTGGTATCAGAGCCAGACTTGTGCAGGACATGATGCTCAAAAGTTTGGCAATGCGCATTTTTTGTAACCTCGATTTGCATATCTCGATTCTTCCCGTTCGACGTCAAACATAGACAACCAAGCCATGCTGGCGCAGCCGTCATTCTGTTGCCTGTCACCAATTGCAAACGTTTTCGCTAAGTGTCTAAACTCATGAGTTTATGTGTATATAAGAGAGTTAGTCTTCTGCCTTGGGATGACCTTTTCCGAAGAAACATTAATCAATAGCCTTCGAACAAAACTCACATTCAGCATAACGATATTTCGCTAATTGGAGGCACTATTTGAGTTTTTACCAAATGCTTGTAAATGTTTGAAGATTATTTGGTCTACCAATCAAGTTAATATCGAATTTGAGCGACGGTTCTACTTTTGAACTGGCATTGTGCAGCCGAAAAGATAGTTGCCACCCGGCATCACAGATCATGTCCAGGGTTGTACTGCTGAACTCGGTTTGTCCTCGACGGAAGTCTATTTCCACAACTCGGCTCGGGAGCTTGAGTTTTTCCAATTTGAGATCTGGCTGTACGCCGCGATTTCCCACGTTCAATGTGCCGTTGAAATTAAAAACTTGGACTTTGGTTTGGCGTTTCAGTTTAATAACTTTGTAGAAATCTTTGTTCCCAATCAGGTAGGAAACAAGCCCACTTGCAACCAGACCAGGGCGCTGTGATTCCAGGAAGACTACTTCGTTTTTGAATGCATTTAATAGAGGTTGGTAGATTTCGACACTCTTGTTGGGCAGGGTGGACCATTCCAAATTTTTGGTTTTGAGGTCTCGAAGGCATTCGAAAATCGGACCAATAGCGTCAAAGTAAGTTTGTGAACATGGAAAACCCAGCCACTTTTCACCAAAGTCAATTTTGTTAGAAAGTCTGGAGTGCTTAAGCGCCTCATGCTGATGTTTCGCAGAAATGCCGATTTCCCAATCTCCATCTTCGGATGATAGTAGGATGTCGCGCACGTCGCCCAAGCCGCCGGCCTGGTCGGATTGTATGGAAAGGTTGATTGCGCCCCGTCCCAGGGCCGCCAGCACCAGGCGTGGCTCGAATTTAAGCAGCATCTCAGCTGCGGCTTTCCCGGCGAGAATGTCATCCTCGCGGCGCTCTGGGTCGAGAGCGTGAAATGACGCAGCCGCCCCCTCGGTCGATGCGCTATCCAGCACCTGGCAGTTTGCCGCGCCAATGCAGTGACTGACCGCCTGCAGCACCGCATATTCGAACGCTGTTCCACTTTGCTTCTGTTTGCCCATTTTGCCTTTCGCCGCTTTAGCCGACCACGAGTTTAGCCGATGAACTTTTTTTTGCCATAATCGTATATCTAACAAGTATGTGGCGTGACTGCCGACAACCTTTTGTGAGCAATTTTCCTGGTTGATATGATGCATCAAACAGCTATCATTAGAGAGATGAATCAAGCAGTCGAGCCGCTTTTAGCAGCAGGCGTTTCTGCCGGCGCTCCAACAGACGCATCGCCCCTCTCAAAGGGTCGCTATCGCTCGCCGCTCAGATATCCGGGGGGGAAGCAGAAGGCGATCGAGCAAATTTCGCTGGTTTTTCCAAAATCTGCTTCTGAATATCGAGAACCCTTAGTGGGCGGCGGCAGTGTTTATTTTCACGCCAAATCTATTTCGTTCGCGAAGAAATATTGGATTAACGATAAATTTCAAGAATTAGTCTCATTCTGGAACACTGTTCAGAACCCTGAGACTTGCGAGGAAATGCGAATCGAGCTTGAGAAGATGCGCTCGAAATTCAAATCGGCTGAAGAGATAAAAGAATATTTTTTGAAAGCTCGTTTGGAAAATCCCGATACAGAATATCGCGAAGCATTCTTGTTTTTCTTCTTCAATCGAGTGACATTTTCAGGCACCACTCGTGCAGGTGGTTTTTCCAGTTCTGCGAGCCTGCGACGTTTTACAGCCTCTTCAATCGACCGCCTGGCGCCCATGCCGGATGCACTTGCAGGCACGCGCATAACTAACCTAGGCTTTGAAGATGTAATTCGAAAACCAGGCAAAGATGTTTTTCTATTTCTAGATCCACCCTATTACACAGCTACAAAATTATATGGACATGGTGGCAGTCTTCATTCTTTTGATCATGAAGGGCTCGCACGTCTACTTCAAGATTCTAAGCATCGCTTTCTGATTACCTATGACGATTGTCCTGAAATCAGGAAGCTCTACAAATGGGCAAAGATCCAAGATTGGTCCTTGCAGTATGGAATGAACAATTGCAATCTTAATCGAGAAAGTAAAATCGGTGCTGAGCTTTTTATCTCAAACTATTAGAAGTTTTATCGAATGAATTTTAAAAAATCGAGAGCGGAATTTTCAGTTACAGTATTCTCGATATTAGTTTTGATAGGCGCTTGCAGCCCCTCTTTTGCTGCGAAACATCCGAAATTGGCGACACCGGCTTTTGTGCCGACTGAAATGTTTGGCGAGTTCAAACGCTTGTCTGATCAACCAATTTTGAAACCGCGAAAGGATCGCTTTGATTCTGCTGGTGCCTTCAATCCGTCTGTTGTGAAAAACAAAGACGGTAAGTTTGTGATGCTTTACCGTGGGCAAGACAACTCAGGTGTTTCGCGGATCGGCTATGCAATCAGCGATGACGGAGTTAAATTTGAGGCTGACGAACATCCGATACTGGCTCCAAAACTCGCTGATGAAGAAAAGGGTATCGAGGACCCACGCCTCAGTCCTAGTTTAGTAGAGGTCGGTAAGTGGGATTTAACTGCCACCGCATACAATACTGACGCTCAACTGGTTCTCTATCGCTCGTCCGACTTGCGAAACTGGGATAGAGTGAGCACCATGATGCCTGCTAAGAAGGGCGCATGGAACATCAATTGGACAAAGTCAGGCGCAATCGTACCTGAGAAAATCAGCGGCAAATACTGGGCCTATTATATGGGTGACGATAAGAATGGTCGAGACCAAACTGGTGTCATATCGTCGACGGATGGCGCAAACTGGACTGATGCCACCGATCAGCCGGTGTTGAAGCATCGCCCCGGGAAATTCGATTCGAGAGTTGTAGAACCTGGTCCTGCACCGATAATGACGAAGGATGGCATTCTCCTCCTGTACAACGGAGCAGATGATGGTCTTACCTACAAAACCGGTTGGGCGCTGTTCGATAGAAAAGACCCTACAAAATTGTTGGCTCGTTGTGATAAACCAATCTTTGTCCCAGAAATGAAATGGGAAAAGAAGATTGCATCTAAAGTTGTTCATCAGGCACCAAATGTGGTGTTTGTTGAAGGACTTGTAAAAGATGGTACGCGTTACCTGGTCTATTATGGTGCTGCTGATAGCTATGTTGGCGTTGCGGAAACACGCCTGGAAGTGGTCTCGAACGACAGAATGAAGAAGAAGTCACATTTAAAATAAAATCAGCGTACTGGTGTTCACACGCTATGGTTAAAATTTCTCGATCGGAGACCATGTGCTAGCAGAAAATTTGTCGCCGGCACGGATGCGTAAAGCCGATTGCATGTCAGCCTCGGCGTCTATCCTATTCCCAGAATGCGACAAAACTTGGGAGCGTTTTTCGAATGCATCATCGTTATCGACTCGCGCAGCGATTGCATTGGTAAAATCAGCTTTCGCTTCTTGCCATTTTTGCTGTTTCATCAACAAAACGCCACGCTCATAAAATGCGTCCGACTCGCGAATTAAGTTCAACTCTAATTCTGCATTCCTCTCGATTTTTTCCAATTCCTCAGCCGTTAACTCAGGCAATGCTTCGTTTTTTGACGCCTCGAATTCTTCTTTGGTCATGTATTGCATCGTTTTTGTTTCGTCTGCACCATCTGAAAAATCATCACGTTTTCCGGCAACTTCTGCTTTAGAATCAGCTTGGGATGGCGGGTTTTCAACTAGTGTTTGTTTTGGAGGTTTCGGTAGCTTTGAGATCAGATCTATTGCTGCTGAATAGTCCCTAGATGCCGCATCTAAATTTCCTATCGCATTAAATACTTTCGCTCTACCCATGAAATAGACTGCGTTATTTTTGTCGAGCTGAATGGCTTTTGAATACTCATCGGCAATATCGACTGAGCTGTTTTTCTCTCCAACTTTTGCGCGGCGGAAGTGTGGCTTTGAATTCTGAGGAGCAAGTTCGGCCGCTTTCATGTAGTTGTACAGTGCTGCCGCGTAAAATCCTTGCATAGCGCTAACTTGTGATTTGTAATCTTCCAAAAGCGCCGAGCTAAGTGGATAATCCGCCACCGGAACAAGTTTAAAATTCTTCGGAAGATTTACATGTTTCAGCCTATATTTTGCCTGCTGATGGTTTCTATCCACATCCAAAGCTAGTCTGTACTCCTCTGCCGCCTTAGTTGGCTGTTTCAAATTTAAAAAGTAATCGCCATACCGATCGTGAACTCTGCAGAGATTGCGTCGATATACCCCATTCTTTGGATCGCGAATAATTGCCAAACGCAAAACTTTTATTGCTGTAGGCCAGTCTTCTTGCTCGTCAAGTTTGACACCATAAATATTGAGCGATTTCGCTGAGAAATCCATTCCATATAGTGTCGATTTCTGCAGACCCAAATACTCGCAGACTTTCCCGCGATGGTAATATGCGGTCGCCAAAGTCGAATCAAGTTCAATCGCCTTGTCATAATCGCTTTTCGCCGCTTCTAATTTTTTGAGTTCGAAATTGTAATTCGCGCGCTTGAGAAATAATTTGCTGTTTTTCGGATCGGCAGCAATTGCATCCGCCATTTTTGCGAGCTTCGCATTTTGCTTTTCAATTTCTTGCTTCGACCAACCCAAAGAATCATCTTGAGGCTTCATCACGTAGTAAGGGTCAAGTTCGGGATCGAATTCGTCTCGCAATGTCGTCCAAGCGTTAGCCGGAGCGATGTTTGCAGCAAGCAAAAACAGCGAAATCGCAATCCTTCTATATCTCAAATTTGTTTGCCTCGTGAGGACTTTAGAATCGAATAGAAAACCTGATACGTATTTATACTATTTTCCGCTTGACTACCATAGGGTAAAGTCTAGTTGCACTCCATTTTAATTTTTCCTCGAGGTCTTCAATGCTCACTCGTGAACTCCGTGCGCCCGCCCCTGTAAAGGCAAAGCGCCAACAAAGGCATCCTCGTGGCGAGAAAAAGGTCGCAGAAAACACAAAATGGCATGCGCTGATTTCGGCCTGGCTCGGTGAGGCGTTTGACGCCATGGACGCGTCGCTATATTTTGTAGCGCTCGTGCCTGCAATGTCAGAGCTACTCGGCACTCACAACGAGACGCTGATTGGACAATATGGCTCGTTTGTCCTGGCCATCTTCATGATGGGCTGGTTCGTTGGTGCTGTCGCCTTCGGCACACTGGCTGATCGGATTGGACGCCGCAAAACAATGCTTTTGACTATCCTTATCTATTCGGCTGCCACCGGTCTGTGCGCGCTATGCCAAGACTGGATTCAGCTTTCGGTTTGTAGGTTTATTGTTGGCTGCGGCATCGGCGGAGAAATCTGCCTGGGCACAGTCGTTGTTGCAGAATTTTGGAAAGGACGCAGCCGACTTTGGGCGACTTGCCTTTTGGAAAGTTCGTTCAACGCTGGACTGCTCCTGTCCGCCGGTATCAATGCAGCTCTCGGCGTCTATGGTTGGCGCTGGATGTTCCTGGTTGGTGTTGTGCCTGCGCTCGCGACAATTTATATCAGGTCGAAACTCAAAGAATCGGACGCATTTCAGGAAGTTTCCAGCCATCGTGAGCAAGCTCGCAACACCGAAATTCAGGTCGCAAAACCAATTGACTCCGCAGTTTTAAAATCGCCGTTTGCTCAATTAATGGCACCAGATATGAAACCACGTCTGATCGTTGTTGCTTCGCTTTGCGCGTCAGCAATCGTTGGATTCTGGGCTTGTGTTTCGTGGCTACCTGCCTGGACAAATCAGCTGACAGGAACGGTTGCCGTCGCT
>JACMKL010000773.1 GCA_014380105.1 Candidatus Melainabacteria bacterium | reverse complement strand
CTGGATCAGCATTGTGCGATTCAAGTAAGCGTTGCAGCTTTCTTTGATCTTCAGCGATCGCCGGCTTGATCTGATTGTATTCGGTAAGCCATTGAGTCTCTAATTCTTGCACTTGTTGATTTTGTTGCGGGCTAAGACCGAGCTTAGACCAATCAACACAGCAGGCCGGATCAGCGAGCGCAGGCACAACGAATGCGACCTGGCAACCAATCACTAGCACCACTTTTTTAGCGGCTCTTCCGACAGACTTATTAGTATTCATATAACACCGCCTCTGCACTACCTGCAGGCTCTGCCAGAGCAGATTCTATCAAGTAGTCCTCAGCACTAACAGTCTGAATTGTTGAAGTCGAAGGTGACATCAACCAGAAACTTCCGAATCCAATTATTCCAATTACAACTGCAGCAGCAGCACTCATCCAATAAGCTCTTCGCATGCCGGGCTTATTAGCGGTTTTAACAGCTGGTTGTGCAGCACGTGGCGTAAACGGAACAACTTGAAGTTGCGATTTAATCGCTGGCCAAAGATCGAAGTCTTCCGGAATGTCAGGCTTATAGTGTTCGCGAAGAATCTCGCCAACGCCTGTCAATCTGTTGAATTCGTCTCTGCATCCCTGACAATCAACAAGGTGAGTTGTGATTGCGCGGTGGCGCAATGTGGCAACTTCTTGATCAAAGTAAGGAGAAAGTTCTGAATGAATGAGTGCACAATCCTCATTCAGCCTCGATTTCACAGCAGGCCACAAATCTACTTTGATAGCTTGCGGTAATTCCAATCCTTTCGAAATTATCTGATTGGTGGAATTTAGTGCTTTGAATTTGAGAAGACATGGTTCGCACTCTTTCAAGTGCACATTGACGCCTTCTTGCGCAGTGATTGGAAGTTCACCATCCAAATAAGCGGATAGATCTTCATCCATTACTTCGCACACAGTAGGAACTTGATCTTTCATTTTTGCCCATAGGTCAGGCATCTCAAGTTCATCAGATTTGAATTGACTAGACATCAGCTGACACAGGGACTTTAGTGTGTCCATCTCTTGCGTACAGTCTGTACATTCCGCAAGATGCCCTTCAACTTCAGACGCCAATTGCTTGTCAAGCTGCTCATCTAAGAGCGCTGACAGCTCTAACCTATATTGTTCACAAGACTGAACCATCACCCCGAAACCTCTGCTTGCGAGTTGCTACTCTCAAGATACGGTTTAAGCATCTCTTGCAGCTTCAACCTGGCTCTCGCTATTCGTGACTTCACGGTTCCCATTTCTGTTTTGGTTAGAACCGCGATTTCCTCATAACTGAGACCCTCCACTTCTCTCAAGACGATACTGGTCCGAAAGTGTTCCGGGAGTTTCATCATGGCTGCGCGGATGACTTCGCTGACTTCTTTATTTAAGATTTTTTCATCGGGTAACGCGGATGAGTCGGCGATATCTCTTGTAGTACTATCCGATCCATCTTCGTCATCTAGACCTTCGTCCATAGACACGGTGGGCAACTTGCGCGGTCTCTTGCGCAATTCGTCATAGAAAATGTTGGTGACAATTTGAGTTAGCCACGAGCGAAATGATGCGGGGTTGCGGAGATTGTTGATGTTTCTCCAAACCCTAATAAACACTTCTTGCGCTAAATCACCGGTGTCGGTCCAGTCCGGTGCCAATTGATATAAAAGCGCATAGACTGTGCGTTGATGCCGTTTTACGAGCTCTTCAAACGCTGCCGGCTCACGCTTCTGGCACGCAATGACGAGATCCTTATCGCTTTTTTGGCTGTAGCCTGTCGCCATGGCGACTCCTCTCGACGTATGTTTGGTTCTCCCAAGCTCTGAAAACACACTCTTATAGATAGTGTTTCCAACTTGAGCATCTATATCGTATCACTGCTTAGTCAAAAGTCTTTCTAAGCTCGCACGAGATGCCGCTTTCCATTAAATGCCCGGGAAGCTAAGCAATGCTTCCAATTGATACGTCAAACTACATATAAGTATGTATGTTTTACATCTTAAATTCGCCAGCCCGCAAAGGTGGTAGCATAGCTCTCGCTGTGCTCACAAGAATGGCTTACCTACCTCATTCGCACGATGTACGGCTCGGCTTCGAAGCAGACGGGCATGTCGCCCGGCAACGAGTTGGTTACTCGTAATACCTTCCCAGCCACTCAATAAGGAGATACGCCTTGTCTAAGAAATACCTGTTTACATCGGAGTCAGTCACAGAAGGACATCCAGACAAAGTCTGTGACCAAATCTCTGATGCCATCCTTGACGCTATTCTCGCTCAAGATGAGAAAGGTCGGGTAGCTGCAGAATGCGCAGTCTCCACAGGTTTAGTCCTGGTAACTGGCGAAATTACCGCCAACGCAAACATTGATTATCAAAAGCTCGTCCGTAGCGTTATCGAAGATATCGGCTATGTTGGCGAACACGGCGGCGGATTCGACGCTCATTCATGTGCAGTGCTCGTTGCCCTCAACAAACAATCCCCAGATATCTCCTCAGGTGTCACCAAGGCTCTCGAACAGCGCGACAATGGCTCGTCCGAAAAAGACGACGAGATTGGCGCTGGCGACCAGGGCATGATGTTTGGTTATGCTTGTAATGAAACACCAGAGCTCATGCCTATGCCGATTTCAGTAGCGCACCGCATCGCGCGTCGCCTTTCTGAAGTTCGCCATGAAGGCACCCTGGCTTATTTGAGACCTGACGGCAAAACCCAGGTCACAATCGAATACGATGGTGACAAACCAGTAAGAATTGACTCTATCGTCATCTCCACTCAGCATGACCCTGAAATCGAAGGCATCAAAGACAACGATGCAGTTCAAAAGCGCATCGCCAGCGATTTGAAGGCTTATGTCATCCAGCCTGTCTTCCAAGACCTGCCAGTCAAGCCAGATGACAACACTCGCTACTTGATTAATCCATCCGGTCGTTTCGTAGTGGGCGGACCACACGGTGACGCAGGTTTGACAGGACGAAAGATTATCGTCGACACCTACGGCGGATACGCTCGCCACGGCGGGGGCGCTTTCTCTGGTAAAGATCCAACAAAAGTAGACAGATCAGCAGCTTATGCGGCTCGTTATGTCGCGAAAAACATCGTTGGCTCTGGCATTGCTGACCGTTGCGAAGTTCAACTCGCTTATGCAATCGGAGTTGCTCGCCCAGTCTCTGTGCACGTAACCACATTCGGTACCGGCAAAATCTCAGACGAGCAAATTACCGACCTTGTCAAGGAAGTCTTTGACCTGCGTCCAGCAGCAATCATCCGCGCTCTCAAGCTAAATGAATTGCCAAAAGAACGCGGCGGTACTTTCTTCCGTAAAACAGCCGCCTATGGTCACTTCGGTCGCACAGACATCGATGCGCCATGGGAACGTCTGGATAAGGTCGAAGAAATTAAAAGACTGTCCAGCAAAGCGGTCGCGGCTAAATAGCCCTGATTCGCCCAGTCCATATTAGAAATATTGAGAATTCTATTTGTCTCCCATGTTGAGAGGCAAAACGTACGATGGCGCTGGCTATAATAAGCTACGTATGAGAACGTTTTTGGCTGCCTAATAAGGTTTGCGAGCAATTGTCGCCCCCTGTTGAAAATTCGAAGATCGGCTCCATTACGGTGCTGCCGGAGTCGCCTGAAGGCTGGACCCTGGACCTGGCTACGGGCGATGTCTTAGCGATTGGGCGGAAGCCTGGCGCCGGTGACAAACGTCGATTAGTGCTGCCTTTCCCTGAAGTTTCCGGTCAACATGCCGAAATTCGCTGCCATGACGATGGCTGGAAACTGGTTGACAACGGCTCGACCAACGGCACATCCTTGAATGGCGCCCGCCTTACTCCCGGAAGAGAGTATGTCTTGCATTCAGGCGACAAAGTAAAAATCGCGCAATACGAAATATTGGTAGCTCCTCCTTTCAACGCCTCCCGAGATGGCGACGAAGATCGCGACGAGCAAGACAAAACTCAATTCCGAATTCACCTGATCAACGCCACAATTTTGGTTGGCGATATCGTCGGATTCACCGGCTTGATGGAAACTTACGCCGCCGAGCCAGAAAAGGTTATGCGCGCTCAAAAGAATATTTTTGACGCTTTGAATGAAGAAATTCACAAGCATTATGGTCAGCTCGAAAAAATTGCCGGCGACGCGATTATGGCTTACTGGAGCGGTGACGATTCTAAGGAAGGCGCAGCGCTTCAGGCTTACCAGGCGTGTTTGACTGCATTGTCTATGCGTCAGGTTACACAAAGACTCTCCAAAGAACCGAATTTCTGGCCATTCAAAGGTCACCCACTGGTGGTGGACATTGCTTTAGCAACTGGTCCAGTGGCAGCCGGTACACTTGGGGCCGCAGGCGGCGGACAGGCAATCACGGGCGATACAGCCAATATCGTTTTCCGTTTGGAAAAATTGATCACAGAAGAACATGCAGGCGAAATTTGGGTTGACGGTGTCACCTACGAATTAGCGCGCGAACGTTTTAAATTTAAGTACGTCAATCAATTCTCCGTCAAGGGTCGTCAAAAACCAGTTGACGTTCACGAATTAGTTAGCTAAAAGCCGTGCCAGTGCTTTCTTCCGACGAATTAAAGAGAGCTGTCGGACGCATGCTTGTGGGCCGAATTACAGGTCCAAAATTAGATAAGCAAACCGAAGAATTACTCAGGGCTGGCACTGCCGGCGGTATCTGCATTTTCAAAGACAATGCGGTCGATATACATCAGCTTGCTGAATTAATTGATTCGATAAGTTCAGCCTCAAGTATAAATGCCATTATCTGCATCGACCAGGAAGGCGGCGCCGTTCAGCGTTTAGACGACATATTGACGGCACTACCATCGCTGATGGCGATCGCAGCGACTGACAAAATTGAACATGCAAAAACAGCTGCAAGAATTAACGCTCAACAATTATTAGCGGCCGGATTTAATTGTGTGCTTTCACCAGTCGTTGATGTTGCCAGCAATCCCTTAAATCCAATCATCGGCACACGCGCACTTTCATCAAGACCCGAAACAGTTTCTAAGTTTGCAAAAGCAATGCTGGAGACATTTACAGAGCATAAAATTGTATCAGTCGTCAAACATTTTCCTGGACACGGCGACACCGGACAAGATTCGCATAGCGAATTAGCAGTTATTACACGCGACAAAAAATCACTTGAGGATTGCGAATTGCGTCCATACAAAGATTGCTTGAGCATAGCTCCAAGCGTTTTAGTTGGACACATATGGCTGACGGCATACGAAGAAAAGCCAGTCCCTGCGACCCTTTCGTCAAAATTGATCGAGCAAGTTCTTAGAAAAGAATTTGCCTACGACGGATTGGTTATGACCGATGACATGATGATGAAAGCAATCAGTGCCAAATATGGCTTAGCAGAATCCGCCGTACTTTCCATTCTGGCAGGAGTTGATCTTTTACTGCTGTGCTCCAGTCCATCCGACCTTGAAGAAGCTCACCGATACATCGTTGAGGCAGTCTTGTCAGGTCGAATTACAGAACAGCGTATTATTGATGCCAATAGAAGAATTGAAAAATTATTTCCTGTAACTGCAAAAATATCGGTCAATAAAAATTTCGACTCTCGTATTGACGATATAGAAATGGGGAGAGATGCAGTTGAGTCCATTTATCGCGACAGCTTTACCTTAGTGAAAGGACCACAGCCAGCGCTTTCCAAAGAAGCGCACTGGCTTGTCATTGCTCCTGACCATCCGCGTTATTCGCTCAATTTAGCCGATGCTTTGGAAGAAACTTTTGGACTGGACGAAAATGCCGGCATAACGTTTGAAAAAATACGATACATAGTCAAACCAGAAGCCAAAGAAATTGACGACATCGTTAACAGAGCAAAGGGTATGAATACTATTCTTGTAACATTCAGAGCTGAACTCAATCCTGGGCAATTCCAGCTGGCGACAACCCTTGCTGAAGTATCGAAAACTTTTGTCGGTGTTGCTTGCGATGTACCGTATGACGCGGGTGCAGTCGGAGAGCAAACAACCTATATTTGCACATTCGATCCATCTGACGCCGCGATGAAAACCCTTGCAAAAATGCTGGCAGAAGGGAAGTTCCTCAATGGCAAAAATCCAGTCGATATGCCAATTAAGGCGTCAATATCGTCTTAAACAAAAATGTCACAGCTTGGGACGCAAAGTATAAGACAGCGCAACCGGTCAGACACCAGAGAACCAGAGCACCAACTATGCGTCTGGTCCAGAGTTTTCGTTTTTCCTCAGACGTAAGGACTTTTGGACTGACCGAAACTACAGCGACT
>JACMKL010000093.1 GCA_014380105.1 Candidatus Melainabacteria bacterium | reverse complement strand
TACGTTGACTTGCGGATGCCTTTTCGACTCTTCAACTTTGTGTGATTTTCCATAAGTGAAAAACCAAATGTCACCGTCGAAATCTACTTTTCCATTGGAGGACATCGGGCGGCTTCTCAGCGTTCCATCTTCGTCCGTTGTGGTGAACATGCCAATATCAATTTCCTTGATCAATTTGGCGATTTTTTCAATATCTTCTGTGGTTGCAGTAGCAGTTGTCATGCCATTTTCTCCAATACTTTGCTCTGTTGGCGACGCAGGCGAGTATTTGAAGTTCCAGATCAAATCCTTATGAAAAAATTTCTACTCGATTCGAGACAAGACGGGAGCATCGAGACCCAGGAATGCTCGGGTTTTGGCTGCTTCTTGCAGGGGCGATTCGCCGAAAAATCTTTTGAATTCGCGACTGAATTGAGATTGGCTTTCGTATCCGACGCGCTCGGCTGCGTCTCCTGCACCTATTCCTTCTTGCACCATCAGCATTTTTGCTTTGTGTAAGCGGATGGTTTTTAAATATTGCAGAGGTGATGTTGCCGTAACCGTTTTGAAAGTATGATGAAAAGCTGACGAACTCATTCCAACGTCGTCTGCTAATGTCTCGACATCTAGCGGCTGCTGAAACTGGGTGTGCATTTTTTGCACTGCACGCTGAATTTGACCTGATTTGCCATTGAGCGCAAGAAGCGCTCTGAGAGCACCTCCGTGAACTCCACAGAGCACGCGATAAGTTATCTCACGCATAATCTGCGGACCTAGTATTTGCGCTTCCACCGGCGATTGCATGCATTCGAGCAGGCGCACCACTGCATCAGATAGAGTTTCGTCGAGGGGCGTAGCGAACAATCCTAGTATGCCATTCGTACTCGTCATCGAAGGCTTGTGTTCCATCTTCATCAGTAATTCGCCAATGATTGCGATATCCACTTTGATTGAAACACCCAGCATTGGACCATCTGGGCCAACATCAGTCTCACATTCAAATGGCATAGGAACTGAGAGAACCAGATAATTGTGCGGATCATATTGATAAACATGTCCGCCCAGAAATCCACGCTTTTGTCCGCGCCCGATTATCACAATGCTGGGCTCATATAGCACTGGTACCCGTGGCATAGACTGATTTGCGCGCATAAATTTCACACCATCTAAGATAGATGGTCGAACACCTTGTGCGGTCGCCAGCTGTTCAAGTAATTCCGTAATTCGGGTCTTATTAGTGGATAGATCGCTCATAAGCTTGCTCGTTTGGGTTGCCTGCTTGCCACAAATTATAGTCAATCATATCCCTGCCTGGTATTGGCGGTTCTTGCAGGATTAGGCAAAAAATGGGCAGGAATTGACATTGATTGCCCGGGCGATATGGAGTTTTATGTATACAGGAAGGCGCAGCTCGCCATCAAAATTTTGAACTTTAGATAGGAAGGTCATTATGAATACGTCTGAAAATTATTCTGAGAACAAAAAAGTTTGGTTTATCACGGGAGTATCTCGTGGGCTTGGAAAATCACTAGCCCAAGAAGCACTCTCGCGTGGAGAAATTGTAATTGGCACCACTCGCAATGGCGAATCGTCGATCGCCGATAAGTCGGACAATTTGCATATACTGAAATTAGATGTTGTCCTGAAGGATGAAGTAAAAGATGTTGTTGCAAAGGCACATTCTATTTATGGACGCTTAGATGTAGTGGTCAATAATGCTGGATATGGCTTGCTTGGCGCAATTGAAGAGTCGAGCGTGGTAGAAGCATATGATTTGTTCGACGTAAACTTCTTTGGAACTTTGCATGTTATTCAAGCTGTCCTGCCATTTTTGCGTGAGCAAGGGAATGGACATATCATCAATGTTTCGTCTGTAGCTGGATTGGCGCCGATGGGGGGATATGGATTGTATGCGGCTTCCAAGTTTGCCGTAAATGGTATGACTATCAGTCTTGCGGAGGAGCTGAAACCGCTCGGCATCAAAGTATCCATTGTCGAACCAGGAGCTTTCAGAACTGATTTCCTTTCTGACACTTCAATCAAATACGCTGAGAATAAGATTGAGGCTTACGAAAGTACGAGTGGTGCATTCGTTGCTCGTTTAAATAAAATTGCCGGCACCCAACTCGGTAATCCAGAATTAGCAGCGAAAGCAATGGTTGATTTGGCGCATTTGTCGAACCCGCCAATGCATTTACTGCTCGGCAGTGACGCCGTAGATCGTACTCGCGCAATGCTTGAGAAATTCAATGCTGAAATTGATCAGTGGGAGAGTGTTTCGCGCAGCACTGATTTTACTGAAGCTGCGGTTGCAAAATAACTGAGGACTCTAGAATGTCAGAGATAGAAAATAAAGTTGTATTGGTCACCGGTGCCAGCAGTGGCATCGGTGAGGCAACCGCCCGATATCTCGCAAAACGAGGTGCAAAGGTCGTTCTCGGTGCCCGTCGCATAGACAAATTGGATGCCATTGTCAGCGAGTTGACTGCCGCAGGGCACACCGCAGTGGCTAGGAAATTGGATGTTGCCGACAGGAAAGATGTTCAAGCATTTGTTGATTTTGCGAAAGAAACATTTGGAAAGGTCGATGTCATCGTCAATAACGCAGGCATCATGCCACTTTCAAAACTTGACGCTTTGAAAGTCGATGAGTGGGACCAGATGATCGACGTTAATATTCGCGGCGTGCTAAATGGAATTGCTGCTGGATTGCCATTGATGAAAGCTCAGAAGAGTGGCCACTTCATCAATATTTCTTCAATCGGTGGACACACGGTCTATCCGACGGCGGCTGTATATTGCGCGACGAAATTTGCTGTGGTCGCGATCTCTGAAGGTTTGCGTCAGGAAGTTGGTGGAAACATTCGGGTAACTGTAATATCGCCTGGCGTCACTGAGTCAGAACTCGCGAACACTATTACAGATCCAAAAGCGAAAGCCGGAATGGACGAATTCCGGAAAGTGGCGATACCGGCTGAAGCAATCGCCCGTGCAATTGCGTTTGCTATTGAGCAGCCCGCCGACGTTGACGTCAGTGAAATCATCATGCGCCCGACAGCGAGTTCGTACTAGGCGGCGCTTTCGGAAACCAGGTTGCCGTTCTTGATATCTTGAGCTACAATGTAGCTACAAGGAAATTATATGAGCAAGATTGATAAACACGAAAAGCAAGATGATGTTATTCGCGCTCGCATTAGCAAAAAAGTTAAAAGTGAAGCTTCTGCTGTATTAGCAAGCATCGGACTGACACCGTCCAGTGCTTATCGAATGATGATGATGAAAATAGCTGCCGAAAAAGCGCTTCCATTTGATCCTTTAATTCCAAATGAAAAAACTGTCGCGGCAATTATGTCGGCGAGAAAGGGCGAATTGAGTTCAGCGTCGTCAGTGTCCGATTTGTTTGACCAGATGAAAGACGTATCCCAATAGATTACACGTCTTAAATGTAATTGCTACATCAATGTCAGCGCCTGTGCGTTTTCTATGACCAATGGAAACGAACGGGTGATGTGTGCGATCGATCAAATACACTTCAAGGTTTAAGAAGGATTTGCGCCGTGAGCTGAAAGGCAAGAGAGGCGCACAGATGCGCGAAGTACTTAAAGCTCTTATACCGATGCTACAAGCAGATCAAATCCTTCCTGCGCATCACTTTGACCACGCACTTTCGGGGGTGTGGAAAGATTGTCGTGACCTCCATGTCCTTCCTGATTTGATTTTGATTTATCGAAAGCTTGGTGACGATAGTTTGGAGTTTGTGCGAATAGGGTCGCATAGCGAACTTACGCTATAGTAAATGTATGGAATGTGGACGAAAAAATGTTGTGAAATAATGACATTAAGCGGTGAGATAAATATTCCTTTCCTTTGTTTTTTGTTTGGAGCGATTCCGCTCGCGTGGTGCGGAATCAATGTCTTTCAGCCACAAGCACTTCGCTATGGTTTTCCGCGCTGGGGCCGAATACTTTTTAAAACTGAGTCACTTGAAGATTTTTTTGCGAGAAAAGATTTTGAAGAAACGGAGAAAAGCTATCAATATGTCCTGAAGCGACTAAATCGTTTAGGCAAATCCAAAACTCGAGCGATCGCTGAAGAAACTAAGCGCCTCAATTTGGTGTTACTTCTGCAGAAGCATC
>JACMKL010000772.1 GCA_014380105.1 Candidatus Melainabacteria bacterium | reverse complement strand
CTGCCGATGAGTCGAAGAGCTGAAAACTATTTGCCTTGATGCTATCAATGCGCTTCTTGTATTGTTCAAGAGTTTCATTGTCATTTATGGCAATTAACGCCGGATCTGAAGGTCGCATGTCATTCTTATGCGCATCGGCGAATGCCTCTTGATGTACCTGCTGATGAGGATTGTCAGATATTACTCCAGCAGACGCCGCTGCTTCAGACGCTTGTTTGATAGCGCTCTCGCCAGACTCTGCAAATTGCTTCTTTTCGGGAATTGATTCGGGCAAAGCGGAACAACCTCAAACCTGACATGACATTGCCTAAACAGGTTATTCCACACCCCCTAAATTCCCAAAACCAAGCCTATAGAAGTAGACAGGCTTAGAGCTTAGAGGTACGAGCGGTATTCGGCGACTCGTTTTATGGTACCCAGGTAAGCCGTCGCTTTCTTCGCCATGCGAGCGGGATTACCAAAATAGAAATCCCAAATATCATTTACAGCTTCCTCTGGAAAATCCCATTGTGCGTAAAAGTCACCAGGACCAGGGGTAGGAATGTAATCTTGCGCAGCAATGATCCATTTTTTGCCATTAAAGTAAAGCACCACTGACGGTGCATCCATTGCCACACCATCAAACCAAATTTCATAGTTGAAAATTTTGTTGCCTGCCAGAGTTTTAGGTTTGCCCACTCGAACTCCATGCGCCCAGGCGTGACCTTCAGGAAACGGTTTGCAAACATGCAATCCGCAATTTCTCATTGCTTGCAGATAAAGGTCATCAATCATAGGCTTGGTTTCTTTCTCACAACAAACTCTCGAGATCCAGATGTTTACGATTCCGAAAGATTCCACGTCCGGACCACACAGCCATAAACACCGCCGGGTGCATCTCGTAAGTTGTCCCTTCCCATGAATCACGCACCATCAAATTTCCTGATAACGCAATTTCGTCTACAACTACCGCATGGCGACGATGGGGAAAATTAGCGGGATTATTCTCAATCATCTCTGCAATCCACGGACCGGCTTTACAGTTATCTTCAACAGAACCCGTCCCTGGCGCCTTTAAAGTCCAATCAGGACCCAGCGCCTGGGCAATCAGCACGGGGTCACAAGGCATTCCTGCGATATCAATCAAGTTGTCCTCGGAATGCTGCCCTTCCGTGAGCATCTGTCCTGCAGCTGGAAGGCTGGACAGTTCGTCAATTTGGCGGGTAACTTGGCGTTTTGGACCTTGCATTTAATGTCTCAATCAGAGAACTATTTTCGTCATTCCAGTAAGTACTCTAGAATGGAAAGAGAACCACTACGCAAACAATAGCATTAACTCAGTCAAGAATAGGTCACGGTGCCCAAAACACGACAGGTTTTCATTGAATTACGGAAGCAGCTAACGATAGCTTTGCTGGTAATTTCAGTGACAGGTCTTTCGATTCCATCTAATTTTCCTTTACCTTAGAAATTTGAGTTATTTGCTCCAAGTTTAGACCTAAGAAGTGAGTAGAATAGCAATGTGACTTTGACCGAGGTATCCAATGGTAGGTGACGAGCAGCATAGTCCGCCGCCCGACGCGAATGCACTATCAGTTACGCGCACCATGATGGCAGCAGACAGAACACTGTTGGCCTGGATTAGAACAGCGCTGTCACTGTTTGGCTTCGGATTCACACTGGCGCATCTAATACAAGGTTACATTCAGTCTGGCGCGCTAAAAGGCTTCAATGCTCAAGCTTCAAAACACGTTGGTATTACGCTTCTCTTTCTTGCAATAGGTTGCCTGGTGTGTGGCGCAATCGAGCATAGGCGCGCACTTAAGACAATGAATATTTCACTTCGCGCGACACTCCTTTCTCCATCGCTTTTGATGACAGCCGCACTAGCCATGGTCGGAATTTTCCTTCTCGTGGAAATATTCAGTACCACCAGATAGAGTATTAGCTCTAGATACGCATAACTGAGGCTTGCGATGGAAACCATTGATTATACGCCGCTCTGGGTATTCTTTATCGCAGTCGTTCTGACTGCGCTCGCATGCACCGAGGGTGGTTACCGCCTGGGAGACTGGCGCAGAAAGAAGCTAAAGCATGAATCTGACGCACCCCTGGCAACAGTGGTGGCATCCACGCTTGGGCTACTGGCATTCATGCTGGGCTTCACATTCAATGTCGCCCTCAGTCGTTTTGACGAACGGCGCATCGCAGTCTTAGACGATGCAAACGATATTGGCACAACATATTTACGAGCAGACTTTCTAGAGCAACCACAAAGAGAACAAATCAAAAAATTGCTTCGCGAATATGTGCAAGTGCGCGTCAATGGCATCGCCACCGGTACTGAATCAAACAGTCCTGTTATTAGATCTGAAT
>JACMKL010000771.1 GCA_014380105.1 Candidatus Melainabacteria bacterium | reverse complement strand
GACGTAGACCACTTCAAGAAAGTAAATGACACTTATGGTCACCTGGCTGGTGACAAAGTGCTTGCCGGTTTGGGTCAACTATTGGCGCGCCGTTTTCGAGTTGAAGACCTGCGCGGACGCTGGGGCGGAGAAGAATTTATCCTTGGCTTCAGACGTGAATCAAAAGAGACTATGCATGCAGCAGTCAGTCGCGTCCTCAAAGAATTTCGCGAGATGATATTTAATGGTGACAAAGGTGAAGAATTCAATGTCAGCTTCTCAGGCGGATTAGCGAGTTATCCAGAAGATGGCGAGTCGGTATATGAGCTTATCCAGACGGCTGATTTGCGCCTTTACGAAGCAAAAAAACAAGGGCGCAACAGAGTTCTGTTTTCACATCAGGAAAATCCAGAGAAAGTTCCACACTAAAAAGCCGTTTCGCAAATGCAAAACGGCTTTTATATTCTATGTCTTGAACGTCTAATTATTCGTCTTCAGACTGACGCTTTTTGATGTCAGCGTTGTATTGCTGTATTTGTCTGAGCTGTTGAACATAGGCTGTAGTCGTAGACAATTTGCCTGCGAATTTAGGACCAGCTTTCTGATAATAGGCAAGTGCACTGGAATAATCTTTCATCGAAACCAGAGCATCCCCAACGGCGCCTTGATAGTCAGAATTGCCAGGATTAGCATCAGCAGCCTTTTTGTACTGTCCGATTGCTTCCTTCACGCGACCCATTTTATGCAAATAGGCACCATACTCAAAACGTATTTGTGGATCTTTAGGATCGAGTGCTACAAGAGCCGCATATTCATCAATAACTTGCGGGATTTGACCTTTTGACTTGTAGATAGCAATCAAGCAGCGATGCCACTCAGTTTTCTTGGTGGCACCTTGAGCGAAAGCCGGGGACGAAATCGACAAACATGCAGCGCTGAGAGACAGCGCTAATCCCAGACTAAGTGCTCGGACTGAAAAACTCATTTAAAACCTCCTCAATGATGACCAGAATGAAAACACATGCACCGTTAGCGGTTGCTATGTTGTTCAAGAAGGGCATAAACTTTGTTCAAATTTTCTTCTGTTGCAGGTAGTCTGCCGAAAGAGCCTTCATAGGTGTCGAACATGCCGTCACGCGGATGGCACCACTCAATGAATACAATCCACTGACTATTCTTGGCTGGCATTTTATCTTCACCAAACTTCCAACCTTCTGGTACACCAGCAGTGGTTGAACGATCTTTGAATTCAAATCTTAATGGTAGATCTTTGTTGAGTGGAGGGCCTTTCAGAATCTTAGTGATGTGAAACTTCGCTTTCGGTGGGTGGAAGAAAGTGATATTTGGACTTTTTTCGTATCCCTGATAGTCAGCTATGACGACACCTTCTGAGCGAATCAGTCCAGCCATAGTTTGACCGGCTTTGTTCAAATCGACATCAGCAGCTTTTCTTTGAATGCTATGCCAACCTGCAGGAGAGGACGGATCATTAGTGGCAAGAGGAATAGGGTCTTTCTTCTCTTCCGGAGGAGCAGTCGCTCTCAGAACCGACTCAGGCGGCAGAGATGGAGTGCTTGGAATTTCTGGCATAGCGGCAATAGCAGTGCGTCTGGCTTTGGCTGCCGGCGAATCTGCGTAACGCAAGCCGCTCTTCAAATAAGGCACAGCTTCGTCATAGCGACCGAGGTGAAAGAGAGCCTCGCCATAGTCGCCAGCAAATTCATCTTTTTGCGATGGGCTCAACTCTATCGCTTTCTGGAGCGCAAAGGCGACCTGGTCGTACTCTTTCAGTTGAGAGCAAGCATTCGAGAGACCAATGTAATAGTCAACAGTCTTTGGACTGAGACCGATTGCTTTGCGAAACTCGTCTCGAGCTTCCTGATTACGTCCACCCTTCATAGCCTCATGGGCTTTTCCGACGTATTTCATCAAGGTGACCGACGGACCTTCATCTTGCGCAAATGCCGCCGGCATCAGCGAAAAGCCTAGAGACAACATCACTAAGCTAACTTTAAAAACAGGTAGCTGTCTTACTTTCAGCATCTTCTCAACGCTCCTAACTTCCAACATCCACAGATTCCGAGGGGGGACAAACGAGTGTCCACCCAAAGGGCATACATCTTTTTGCCATCCTGACAGGGCTTTCTAAACAATGATTGCCCAAACTCACTGAACTTCTTAACGGCTTTTAACGCCATAGCACAGGTTTTTAACGCCGATAATATTTACCGACGGAAGGATGAACGAGACACCCTACCAACTACTTGTACCACCACCACCGAATCCTCCGCCAGAAGAGCCTCCGGAAAAACCGCTACCACCTGACCCACCGGATGAAGACGAGGGCGGAGGCGAGGATAGCGCTTGACCCATGGTTCGGGTACTGTCGCCCAGGTCACTGATAAAAGAGTAAGTACTAAAATCGGAGTATGGTCCATATGGTGTGTACCAAGTTGGTGCCTCGGTCACTAAATCTTTGAATGCCTCAGCCCATTGATCAGCAGCCCCCATAACCATTGCATACGGAAGCAATCGCCCGAAAATGGTCGGATCGTCAGTCGCTAATTTCTTGATGCGTTCCTTTTCTGCCTTTCTGACGAAACGCTGGAAGGCTAGACACTGGTTGAGATTCTCGCAACCTTTTCTCGTCCGAGCGGGCATACCTGGCGCAAAGCAGAACAGGATTATGCCGGAAATAAACATACCTACAAAATATGAAGTCTGATAACCCACTACGAAGAAAGAACAAAAACAGAGCAGTCCGCCCACACTTCTCCAGCTATCTCTGACGGTTTCGGGACTTTGCATAAACATCCCTTTGTTAACGAGTGTTTTATAGATAGATTTTTTGATTGCTTGAAAGTTTGTAGAAAATTGATTTTGCAGTTCGCTGAGCTTAACAGTTGAGCGCGAACTGTATGAAGTCTTGAACATGCCGTTAAGGAAGAGATTTTCGAACTCAGCAAGCGGTGGCGCGTTTGGCGGTGTGGGCAGGAGAGTAAACTGATAGTCTTTATTGCGGAAGAACAAAAGTTTTTTGGTTTCAATTTCTTGAATGTGCAGAAAGCCGCGCACAGCTAAATCAACAAGAGTTGAAACCATGTCTTGCGTGTCACAAGTTTCGTCAATTAGAGTGCCAACTTCCGCCGGCGTGAGATCTTTAGGTGGGTCCCATTCAACGCCCACAGGCAGGCGATTGATGGCGTCACGACCGAGATACCACCATAATAAAAATGACGCTCCAAAGGTCAGAAACGGAAAAGCAACCGCTGGCCACCAGTCGGCAGCAATATACAAAAATTCCTGCCACTGAGTTGGTTTACTAATAATTCCGGCGGGCAATCCGACTACAACTGTCAGCTCTTCGCCAGGTTGAATATTGGATGCCCGAAACGTGACGGAGCCTGGCTCTTTCACGAACGCCGCTGGCGTAGTGGAACCTTCAGGTCCCAAAAATCCCTGCGCCCTTACTTTGCTCATATCATCGATTTTAGGCAGCACCACATGTGCTACCGCTTTTTCGATGGGCATAGTAGATTCGTCACCGGTAACATTCCAGTATATTTCTGGCGCGCCAGTAAAGAAGTTGACTGCGCGTCTCAATCTGTAATGAATATGATATTGATGCAGCCCACTGACTGTCTTCTTTGGGCTGCCGATCTTCATGACGAAATCGCGACCATGGCGACTAGTCGTATAAGGAATATTGAAGTCGTGCACATGACTTTGCCCAGATTCACTGTCTACATTTTTATCGCCTGAGACTGCCAGCAATTTAAAATCTGTTGAATAGCGATTGCCGTATCTTTCGTATTCTGTCGGGAAAAAGCGATAGATGCCGTGTTTATTTGCGTTAGTGAAATTGACGATCAGGTCTTCCTTCACATCAAGGGTTCCATCATTCTCCAATTTGATTGTGGAGACGAACTCTTTAATTACGTCAGCTCGTGCTGAAGTAGTACTAAGCAGCACCGCCAGTAGTGCCAGGGTCACTAATCTAAGGGCGGGTTTCACTTGAAAACACAAGGACATTTATTCTTTCTCTCAATCAGGTTTGGACTATTATATGAGTTTCTGCCCACCCAAATAGGACGCTTCTGAGATGGCCCCCGAAGATGACTGCGTAATCTGCAAACGTCAAAAAGCTGATAGTGCTCAAACTGACGGCTCGGACCTTGTATATGCGAATGACGAGTTTGCAATTCGTCATTCGCGTGAAACGAACATCCGCGGTTATCTTGTCATCGAGGCTCGCAGGCACTACCTTGACCTCACCGAAGCCGGGGAAGAGGAGGCTATTTCTTACGGTAAGGTGCTCAAATCAGCCATGCAGCTGGTTCGCAAGTTGACCTCCGCCGAGCGCATATATACGTTCTCTCTGGGAGAGGCCGTTCCACATTTTCATGTGCATGTCATTCCTCGCACAGACAGCCTGCCGCGCTTCTTCCGCGGGCGCAATATCATGTCTTATCCATTACAGCCGAGCCTGAAGGACGAGCAGCTTGCCGAAGTTTGCCAGAGCCTGCGCTATCTGGTCAAAACAGGATATTAGACAGCTATTGTTGGTCTTAGCTCATAAAGATAAGATAGAAAATGTATATTACTGACTGCAAGCGCATGTTCAAGGTGAGACATGGAATTACCGCCAAGAGACGTTCCTGAGGGACTGACGGCTTCTGAGTATTATGAGCTGGGCATTAAATATAAGTCGATGGGCTGGACCGAGCAAGCGCGCGATTCCATGAGTTTTGCCAATGAAGTCGAACCTGATTCAGAAATAGGCAAAGCGGCAATTCGCTTCCTGAGAACGAAATTACCGCGCTTTCCGGTGCCCCTACTTGCAGAGCAACGCAATATCGAAGGCTTCAATCAAATGGCACGTGGTGATTGCGACGGCGCGCGCGAAACTTTTAAAACCTTGATTCAAGACTTCCCGGATTTTGAATGGCCTTATGGAAATCTCTCTGTCTTATATTTACAAGACAATCAGACCAAGGAAGCGCGAGATCTTCTTTCGCGTGCACTCGAAATCAATCCGGATTATGTAAATGGCTGGCTGCATCTGGCCGCAGCCAAAGGCATGGATTTAGATATCATTGGTGCAAAAGAGAGTGTCAAACGCGCTCTGGAAGCCGATCCGACCGATATAAATGCGCTTGCAATGAAGAACGCCCTCGAAAGCGTCTCATAGAAGAATTATAGGGTAGCCCCTTACGAATTACCCACAAACATATACCGGTGGTTGACTTCTGGCGACCATGATACTAATAGCCCTCCTAATTTCAGGCGGTTGGCAGTCTAAAACACTGGCGCTGTATTCGGGTTGCCCTTGCGGAGTTTGAAAAACAGATCATGAATAAACCAGGCGAATCGATGTTGATTGGCGAGTTGCTCAGACGAGCAAAACT
>JACMKL010000770.1 GCA_014380105.1 Candidatus Melainabacteria bacterium | reverse complement strand
CAAAATTACATATCTAGCACCTGGAAGTTTATCAACTGATTCACTGAGATTTTTTGCTTCCCCGAAAAACAAAGGACCATTGAGCTCGTATGAATAAGTGCTTTTTCTCACCGCTTCAGGAATATGGTTGGTCATTTCGCGCAACTCTTCAAGAGTTTCAAGATCGCTTATAGAAGAAACTCTTGCATCCGTTAGTTGTTTTACAAAAAGCACCGAGGCCAGGGCAACTCCTACCAATACAGCGACGATCAAATCTACAAATATGGTGAGAGCCAGTACAGTAATCATCACAAACACATCGCCTCTTGGCGTTTTCCTCAAGCTGCGCAAAACTCTCCAGTCCATTATGTTTAAACCAACTGTCAATAGTATTGCGGCCAATGCGGCAAGAGGAATTTCACCGGCGACCTTGCTAAAGAAGATCAACACCAAAAGTAGGATGGCACTGTGTAGAGCGCCTGAAATAACGGTTGTTCCACCAGATTTGACATTTACCATTGAACGCATGGTTGCACCGGCACCGGGCAATCCACCGACGAAACCAGATGCTAGGTTTCCTACGCCCTGACCAAACAGCTCGCGATCGCTGTCATGACGGCGCCCAGTCACCTTATCAAGAACAACCGATGTCAAAAGCGAATCTATGGCACCCAAAAATGCCAGAGTTAAGCCGTTTTGCATCACAAGGTGTATATCATTCAAGGAAATTCCAGGTATGCGGGGGAGCGGCAAGACAGAAGGAATGTCTCCGATCGTAGGCACATCCCAATGCAAATTGTGAGAGATGAAAGTAACGCCCATTAATGCAATTAAAGATGCCGGCAGCTTCCTAGACAGAAAGGGCAACATATAAATTACCAGAAGGGTCACAACGCTCAATACAAGAGCATTGCCATTAATCGACTGATGCGAAGTCAAAAGTGCGTTTAACGAACCTATCACACTTCCAGAAGCAGGCAGTCCGAAAATTGGATTGATTTCGATACAAACAATGATCGTGCCGATACCCGTCATAAAGCCAGAAATCACCGGGTATGGCATGTAACTTATGAGCTGCCCCGCCTTCAAATAGCCCATAAGCATTTGCAGAAGGCCACCGGCAATGGTGGCAGCAAAAACCAGTTCTGGTCGCCCAGGGTTAGAGCTATAAATTGCTGCTGCTATTACAGTCATCGGTCCTGTTGGTCCTGAACATTGACCAGGTGTTCCACCCAGTAAGGCAGCAAAAAATCCACAAGCAATCGCCCCATAGAGACCAGCTGCAGCGCCCAGCCCGGAAGCAACCCCGAAAGCCAGGCACAACGGCAATGCGATAATCGCCGCCATTAATCCGCCGGTGAAGTCGCCAACAGGGTTAATCAACAATGGATTTTTGAATTTTGATTCTTCCATCACAACCTGAACTGCGCTGGTAAGGCAATGTCATGCCATTATGCCAGGTCGCAACCATTGGATAAGAGTCTTCCAGCAAGCAGGGTTGTGAAATTTTGTTGGATTCGCACTGAATAACTTTTTTCCACAGCTGCTTCGCAACTCGAAAGTCTTGTTATTACAACGAAACACAATTCCCAGGCTTTCAAGCAGCTTTACGATTCGACGTGTTGTTCTGGCAGCGCCTGAACTGGTCCGGATGAATCCAACCAGCCCAATGTGGGACCGCAGCGAGAAATATCTCCTTCGAACAGACGAAATGAGACATCCAATCCTGTTCGTAAAATGTCCAAGGGAAGACCGACTTTAAGACGTGCTTCAATTTGCGGTATCAAATGCGGTGCACTAGGTCTTGTCTTTTGCTAGTCGAAGGGTTTTCAGGAAATTCTTTCACAAATCAGACTTTGACAAATTTATTTAAGCCCAAAAGAGTTCTCGCTACTCTGCTGCGGTCAAACAGTTGAATGTGCTTCAACCTTACCCAGCCTAGATCGTATCGACCGGCGTAAACTCGTCCTTATCCGATAGCTCAAACAACGCCATCGAGCGCGGTTGCATTTTGAATCCACTCTGCGGCTCCCAGCAGCTCGGGCTGAGCGTTCCCGTTGTTTCCACAAGCAACTTCCAAGTTTTATCCATCATCTCTGGAGCGAATAACCGCCAGTATTTGTCGACCTGACATGGTGGCAAGACAAATTGTTTTTCTTTCCAGTGCGAATTGAGAAGCATCAGTAAGGTGTTTCCCATTACCTCATTGCCTTCTTCATCCATTTCGTCCATACGCCCGCCTTCGTAAATGACGGCGAGATGGCGTCTTTCTTCGTCGAGCCAATCGTTCTGTTTCATTTCAGAACCATCAGCATTCAACCAAATAATATCTTTGGTTTGCGAAGGACCAATTCGTATTTGTCCTTTGAAGAATTTTCTACGTTGCAAAACATTTTGCGCGGTGCGGATTTTTGCCAATTTCTGAACGAAGGCGAGGAAGTCTTTTTCTTTCTCGGACAATGTCCAATCGGTCCAGCTGATCTCATTGTCCTGACAGTAGGCATTATTGTTGCCGCGCTGCGTGCGACCAATTTCATCTCCGGCGTTGATCATCGGCACGCCTAAAGAGAGAAGCAATGTTGCCATAAAATTACGACGCTGCTGCAGGCGCAATTCGATGATATTCTCATCGTCTGTTTCGCCTTCAACTCCGCAGTTCCAGCCGTTGTTATGGCTTTCACCATCGCGATTGTTTT
>JACMKL010000769.1 GCA_014380105.1 Candidatus Melainabacteria bacterium | reverse complement strand
ATTGCCTTGGGCACCAGTGCGGCTTATTTCTATTCACTGTTCATTACCATTAACCCTGGTTTTCTCACGGCTCAGGGGTTGATGCCCAGTGTGTATTACGAGACTGCAGCGATCGTCATCACGTTGATTCTACTCGGACGCTTGTTTGAGAACCGTGCCAGAGGGCAAACATCGGACGCAATTCGCAAGCTGATGGGACTGCAAGCACGCGATGCCCGGATCATTCGGGATGGTCGGGAAATGGCAGTGCCGATCGCCGAAGTGCAGTTAGGTGACATCGTGGTCGTGCGCCCTGGTGAAAAGATTCCAGTTGATGGCGAGGTAATTGAAGGCAGTTCGACGATCGATGAGGCAATGGTGACTGGCGAAAGCGTGGCGGTCAAAAAGCAAGCTGGCGATGAAGTGATTGGAGCCACCATCAACAAAACGGGTAGCTTCAAGTTTCGGGCAACGCGCGTCGGCAAAGATACCTTCCTAGCACAAATCGTCAAGCTGGTGCAGCAGGCGCAAGGCTCAAAAGCCCCAATTCAACGACTGGCGGATCAGGTGACAGCCTGGTTTGTGCCTGTCGTGATTGCTATTGCGATCGCCACCTTCGTTATCTGGTTCATCGTGATGGGCAATTTCACATTGGCGCTGATCACGATGGTGGAAGTGTTGATCATTGCGTGTCCTTGTGCGCTAGGACTGGCAACACCAACCTCGGTCATGGTCGGCACCGGGAAGGGCGCAGAACATGGCATCTTGATTAAAGGGGCAGAAAGCTTGGAGCTTGCCCACAAGCTTCAGACGATCGTGCTTGATAAGACGGGCACCCTGACGCAAGGTCAGCCTACGGTCACAGACTTTATCACGACCGTTGGAACAGCAAACGGTAACGAACTTAAACTCTTGCAACTGGCAGCTTCGGTAGAGCGTAATTCTGAACACCCATTGGCAGAAGCTGTAGTTCGCTATGCCCAGTCTCAAGAAGTCGCGCTAAAAGACGCTCAGGAGTTTGAGGCGATTGCGGGTAGCGGCGTACAAGGTAGGATCTCAGATCAGTTGATTCAAATTGGCACCAAGCGTTGGATGCAAGAGTTGGGCGTTGACACTCAAGCATTGCAACAGAACAAGGATCGATTGGAATCTTCGGGCAAAACTGCCATTTTGATTGCCGTTAATGGCGAACTTCAAGGATTGATGGGTATTGCAGATGCCCTCAAACCCTCCTCGGCTCAAGCTGTTCGCGCTTTACAACGGATG
The DNA here is from genome assembly GCA_014380105.1 of Candidatus Melainabacteria bacterium. Lineage (GTDB taxonomy): Bacteria > Cyanobacteriota > Vampirovibrionia > Obscuribacterales > Obscuribacteraceae > QKMZ01. Next base: position 1,349 of record JACMKL010000769.1, on the reverse strand, counting down.
GGCTTAGAAGTGGTGATGATGACTGGAGATAATCGTCAGACCGCAGAAACGATCGCGCGTGAAGTTGGCATTCAGCGTGTGTTTGCAGAAGTGCGACCCGACCAGAAAGCGTCTCAGGTCTACAAACTCCAATCCGAAGGCAAAATTGTAGCAATGGTAGGGGATGGTATCAATGACGCACCTGCTTTAGCTCAAGCCCAAGTTGGCATCGCGATCGGGACTGGAACCGATGTGGCGATCGCGGCTAGCGACATCACACTCATTTCTGGCGACTTGCAGGGCATCATCACTGCGATTCAACTCTCCCGCGCCACGATGCGGAACATTCGCCAAAACCTCTTCTTTGCTTTCATCTACAACGTGGCAGGCATTCCGATCGCGGCAGGCATTCTGTATCCCGTGTTTGGCTGGTTGCTCAGTCCGATTATTGCTGGAGCCGCGATGGCATTCAGTTCGGTTTCAGTGGTGACTAATGCGTTGCGGTTACGCAACTTTCAGCCCAAGACATCGACATAGCTTGTCTCAAAGCGAAGGAGTACATCAATGTTGAGTAGGAACAAGATTCTAGGCGGTTTAGCTGGCTTCGGGCTACTTTTAGGCACGACATCTGGCACAGGAGCGACTGAGATGCCAGGATCACATTCAGCACCTCAAGGGCAATTTGCACGGCTTGAGCAACCGTTAGGGGTCAAGCTCGGTGTGGCAGCAGCAGGAGTGTCCCTGATTGGGCTAGAGCTTTGGTGGTTTCTTCTGAGCAAACCCAAAGCCAAACAGTCCACTCTAGAACAAGGCATTCAAAAATTAACCATTCAAGTCGATGGCGGCTATGAACCCAGTCAAGTAGTGGTGAAAGCTGGACAGCGTGTGCAACTCAACTTCTTCCGCCGAGATTCCAGCAGTTGCCTAGAGAAAGTGCTGCTACCCGATTTTCGGATTGCCGCTGATCTTGCTTTGAATCAGGTGACAGCGATCGAATTCACGCCTAATGAACCCGGCGAATACATTTTTACCTGCGGTATGAATATGTTTCGCGGTGTCGTTAAAGCAGAGTAACTTTACCTGAACCTGGCAAAGTTACGTTTCGGGGCTAATTGAGTACTGGGTTGGTATGGATGTAGCGGTAGTAAGTCGGACGACTAATATCCAGATATGCATAAATTGAGGTCACACTCCGGTTTAGGTCTACTGTGAGCGATCGCCCCATGTCAAGTCGATGCCGGAAAAAGCTTGATTTTACGTTGGTATAGCCTGCTCATTGACAACAATTCAAGCCTCGAAAAAGGGACAGTTATCCTTAACGACCAAAATTTCTCGTCTGCTAAACAAAGGCGGGAGTGGCTCAAGCGCTT
>JACMKL010000768.1 GCA_014380105.1 Candidatus Melainabacteria bacterium | reverse complement strand
TCAATCAAAGCTCCGAAACGCTTATCAAATGTCACTTCTGGAAGATGACGTTTTTCACAAAGTGCATACAAATTGCATACACAACTTTTTCGCCTACCCCAAAATTAAGAGACAGCAACAATGCCCAAATTGACGAAAATGTTCATTTCAAATATCCAGCCCCCTGAGAAAGGGCAAGTTATTTATCGCGATTCGATTCTCCAGGGTTTGGGCTTGCGTGTAACTCCCAAAAGCATGAGCTACATAGTCGAAGGAAGAGTCAATGGCTCGTTTCGTAGAATCAGCCTTGGAAAAGAACGGCAATTGACTCCGACCAACGCAAGAAAAAAGGCAATGAAGGTGCTATCTACAATGGCATCAGGGAAAGATCCCGCTGCAGAGAAAGCAAAAAAGAAATTGCGTGGTGCAACTCTGCAAGAAGTTCTCGATCACTATTTTTCCGTACGCATATTGAAGCCGAACACAGTGCGAGCTTATCGATCAATGTTGCCGCGTTGCCTTGGTGACTGGCTGCATTTGCCTGTAGTGGCAATTACCAGAGACATGGTCGAACAGCGCCACCTGAGTTTACGCAGACCGACTAAGCAAGGCACTTCTGGCGAGGCTCAGGCAAATACCGTCATGCGCATGCTTGGCACTTTGCTCAATTTCGCAGCCGCAAATTATGAGATCGATGGAAAGCCCATCATTCTTGTGAATCCAGTGAAAAGACTTTCAAACAATCGGCGTTGGTATCCACACCGCAGACGACAGAGCATCATCCCCGACCACAAGCTTCCTGCATGGTATGCCGCCGTAATGGAACTACGCCATCAAAAGGTCAAAGATTATTTGATGCTTCTCTTGCTCACAGGATTGCGCCGAACAGAAGGTGCGTCACTCAGATGGGAGGATATCGACTTTCAATCGAAGGTCCTAACAGTAAGAGCTGAACTAGCGAAGAACGGAAACGAGCATCGTCTCCCCCTGAGTGATTTCCTTTATCAAATGCTTCACCGCCGATATCTGAATAGGGCTGATTCAGAGTATGTATTTCCAGGACAGGGTGGAAAGCACCACATGGTAGATTCGGACCACGTCATTGAAGGAGTTGCAGAAAAAGCAGACTGCCCTTTCATTCTTCATGATTTGCGACGGACATTCTTGACCGTTGCCGAACGCTTGGCACTATCGTATGTGGTGCTGAAAAAGCTCGCTAATCACTCTGGAAGAAACGACACCACATTCGGTTATATCGTGGTTGATGTGGAGAGACTTCGTGAACCAATGCAAAAGATCACGAATGAATTTCTACGCTTGTGCAATAAAAAAGTTCAAGAACAAGACAGCTCCTCCCAGTGACCGCAGCTCTCTAACAGGTAAAGGGCATCGCTCATTAAAACAACGAGTGACACCCCAGTTGCTGAGTGTGCGACGAACTACGGAAATTGCTTCTCAGGAATTTTTTTCAATCGAACTCTGGTGTCTTCAACAACTGCAAAGTGTCCTATCCAGTCGTCCCGATACTCCAGAACTCGTGCAGCTGTTTCTGCTACATACTCTGGAGATTTTGCAGACATCCGAAAAAGAACCACACCGCTTGAAGCCGACTTTCCAGCCAGAAAGACTAATTCACCAAAATCCTTATCAAATGTTAGAAGGACACGCCTTTCATTCTTCGCAAGAGCGAGCACTTCTTCATCTGAAATGCCAGGTGCATCGGTGAGAATCCAGACAACGTCATGTCCGCGCTTGCGCAACTCAGACACGGCGAGTCCCGGGAAATTCTCATCTGCTAAGAAACGCAATGCTTACGCCCCAATTGGGTAAACTCGCTCCGCTGACAGGGTATCTCTTGCATAAGCCAGGCAAGAGCGAATATCGTCGTCAGTGACGCTGGGATAGTTTTCGGCAATATCCGCATTGCTCCAACCTTGTGCCAAAAGGTCAATTACAAATTCGACTGCAATTCGAGTGCCTTTAATTACCGGTTTTCCTGATAGAACGTCGCAGTCAAAGGCAATTCTGTCTTGCCATTTCGATTGGTTTGAAGGTCCATTCTGATTCATAAGCATTCCTGGCGGCGGACTAGTTAGCGGGCACATTTCTATTTTACACCAAGCACTTTGAAAACGCCCCTAGATTCGCAATCATTCGGAGCTCTCTAGCCCGTTCTGAGCGTGTCTTTCACTCTGTCGCTAAATCAATGGGTAACTCGATGCGCCTTCACGCAGCTAGACGTTTTGCGTCAGTTCATTTTCAATTGACCGTAACTCTCTGAATGGGTATGGAAAATTTGTGCCGCAGCGAGGCGACAATCTCTCAATT
>JACMKL010000767.1 GCA_014380105.1 Candidatus Melainabacteria bacterium | reverse complement strand
TTTGCAACAATATCAGCAATCGTGTAGCCGACTTGAAGGCCGCATTGACCAGCTCCACCAGACAAACCAATCATGGTAGACGTGTACGCGATAGGGTAGAAGCTCCAGGTGACAAGTAACAAACCTCGTGCGGCCGAGACCAGACTTTTGACTTGTTCCGGCTGACGACTGAATGCCTCACCAAATTCACTAAAGAGGGTGAACATGATGTACAGGAAGGGAATCATCGAGAGTCCCCAGAAAAGCCAACGAGTGCCTGCCACTTGCGATATCTCACCAGGGTAACCGAGTGCGATCATGAGAGCGGCGGCAGAGGACAGCTTTAGAATGAGACCTTTTGAGATAGCAGAAGGCAATGCTAGCACTGCCACAAGATCTATCACGAGCAGTGGTACTGTGAGCAACCAGTCGGCGTAGCGATAGGCGTCGTTAAAGGGCAAACCTGATGCCTGGTAGACACCATTCACTAAAGTGTATGCGTGAGTGAAACTATCTGAAATACGGAAGTAGTGATAACAAGCGATTGTCGGAACTAACGCACTGACCAGCAATGCTGGACGGTACTTCGGTGCGACTTGACTCCTTGAGTAAAAAAAGAAAAGTGCTCCAGCCAACATCGCTGCACAACACAGTGACATGACATTGGAGATTAAACTATATTCTGTAGCTGTCAAGGTAGGCATGAGATGCTCCTTTTGGAGAGTGTAGGTCTCGTAAGGGCGAGACACTTTTACAATACGTGCGCCTGGTGAACAAACGAAAAACATTTTGGGTCGAATCTATTCTGTGCACTATCAAAGCTGCAATTTGATCAATTCTGACTGAATGGATCTTACTAATTCGACTGAGCTTAATGACGCCCAACCGGCCGTAAAGGCCAAGATTGCGGCTCTTCTTTTCCGAGAAACAGAGTCGCTTCTATAGAAGTGGCGTGATGCGACGAGACTGGCAATTGAATAAAGACAAGCTCTTTGAGTTGAACTTTATTGCCGCTGTGCGGATTGTTGTCAGCTGCTCTAGAATTAGTCTGCATCCTGCCTCTTGCGTGGTCACAGTGACTGTCAGCAATATTTCACCCAAAGATATTCCACTTTCGCCCTGGGGCTGTGTTCGCTCAATGACGAAATTGGCCTGGTGGCATGCGTCGGTCAAGGCTGCTTTTGCTTTTGCGCCTCACTGCTTTAAATCCGCTATTTATTGGACTTTAGCTGGTGTAACTGTCTATGTTTCGTCAGAACTAGGCACAATTAAAGTGACTTCCCAGGCATTGCAATTGAATGATCTATTGGTGGCAGGGGCTGCCTTGCTTTTTGGTCTGGTCTTCGGAATGACATTTTTACTGCTTGGCTTTGGCGGCTGGCTGATGTGTCTATCTGCTTATTCAAAAGTGCTGGTTGATGCCACTTCAGTTTTTGAAATTGCTAATCTATCAAAGGAAAAAGCCCACGAAATTTTCAAAAATGCGTTCTTGTTTGTCGATAACAAACGTGTTCATATTGGGCTTGTGCTGCTGTATTCGTCGCTTTACATGATTTTCCCTTTTATTGTGATTATCGCAATAGGCGCTTTTAAAGCTGCCTCCATGCCGGAAATTTTCCAACAGTCAGCGCTTAAGGTTGGTGCTTGGCCGGATATTGTCTCAACTGTCGTCGGTATTCCTGTTGTGACGGCGATGACTATTTATTCTTTTACATCTCTAATAGTGGCAGCTTCAGCTAATTTGACGCCTCGCGCCGCGGCCAATTTGGCGCTCTCGCTTTCCTGGAAATTATTTTTTCCACTGGCTTTAGTAACTTTTGTCTTCGTGTTTTTAAATGCTTGCGCTGGGGCACCAAGTGATCTAAAACAGATGATCAGTGTCGACACACTAATTCAGAAGCAGAATATGACTGTCAAATCGCTATCTCATTTGTGGCAAGGCTTGATCAGCATAATTCTTTTCCCGCTAACTCTGACGCCTGTGTGTGAAATTCTGCGTCCGAGCCTGCGAGCATTCGAAATTCCAGCTACCGATTCTCCCGCAGCAGAGGCTTCTACTCCAGGTGAGTGATGCAAAAATGGATGTTGAGTGATAGTTTTGTACGAGTAGTAAATGAAGTCGACGGCCAAATCGCGTTCTTGCTGAATTTTTTGAAAGGCATGAAGAGCAAAGGCACCCTTGTCCTCAGTATTGCCTCTAGTGAAAGTAGCGATGTGGATGGTATTTCCGCTGCTGGTGCGTCTGCGCAATTACGGCGACTGACTCCGACTATTGATGCAGAAGCACTGATTTTGGGGAAACCCTCAGGAGAGGGTAGTTTGCCAGTCTCTCCTTCTGGAGTAGTATCACCAGTGGTGATTACCAGAGCCTGCCTCGATTTGGCTGGACTGGCGACAACGGTTGTCGATTGTGGTGCTTTTCATGCGCCGGCTGTCCCAAACATTATTCGCGTTGGTAACGGTGTGGCTAAATGTGTCTCTACTGGCTCATCTCAATCGTACGATAGCGTGAAAGAATTGTTCCAGACCGGATTGAATTTTGGATTTCAAATCGCTGACGAAGCTGAATATTTAATTCTAGGTGAGTGCATTCCGGGCGGAACTACCACCGCATTTGGTGTGCTATCCGCCTTGGGATTCAACCGTTCCGGACTAGTTTCAAGCAGTGTAGTCAATTCTGAGCATAATCTGAAGGGCAAACTGGTTGAGCGCGGATTGGCTAAGTCTGGGCTTTCCGCTGAAGAATTTCGACGTCATCCACTGCGTTCCGTCGCTGCTGTCGGCGATCCTATGCAGCCCTTCGTAGCTGGAATTGCTGCCGCCGCTAGTTTGTCGATACCGGTGATATTAGGAGGCGGTTCTCAAATGCTGGCTGTTTATGCACTTATCGATGCGATGATACAAAATCGCTTTGATGGTTTTTCTTTGCCTGATAAAAACAGTGTGCAAGCAAAACGCCAACTTTCAGTTATCACAACCAAATGGGTAGTCGAGGACAAAAGTGCTGATGTTGCACTTCTTAGCCGTCTAATTGGTGCACCTTTTGCCTGTGCTTGCCCCGATTTCAATAAATCTCGACATTCTGGATTGAGAAGCTATGAAGAAGGCAATGTTAAGGAGGGCGTGTGTGCTGGTGCCGCAATGGCAGTTGCTCACCTGGCCGGTCAAGCGTCCGAAGAAGTAATTATGGAAGCTATCGATAGCGCTTATGATCAGATGGTCAATTTGCGCACATAGTATGAACCACAGCGAAATTAATTTGTGGCAGCAACTTGATTGCGTCCGCCTTCTTTAGCCTGTTGTAGAGCCAGTTTTGCGTCTCGCAAAATAGTCTCAGGATTCATATCTTCCATATTGAAGAAAGAACATCCCACGCTCACTGTAACTTTCGGTCCTCTTGCGCCCTGACCTTTTGTAAAACTCAAACGCTCAATTTCGGAGCGAACTTTTTCGCCAAGAATTTTTGCTCCGGCTACATCCGTATTAGGAAGCACGACTGCAAATTCGTCTCCGCCATATCGGGCAATCAAATCGCTCGACCGCGTGATGTTAAGTAGTCTGTTCGCGACAGTGGTAAGCACTACGTCGCCAACTTCAGAGCCGAACTCTTCATTTATAGATGCGAAATTATCGATATCGATTATTGCCATTCCAACTGCCAATCTCTGACGGAATGAGAACAATAATTGCTGTTGCAAAAAGCCGATCAAGAATTCGAGATTGTATAAACCTGTCAAAGGATCAATGAAAGCTCTTGATGCTTCTCTCTCATGCAATACTTCAATTTCGTGTTTTGCCATCAAGAGCTGCATAACAGGCGACATTTGGACTTGCAATTGACTCATGAATGCTTTGGATGAAGCACTGAAATTGTTTTCCTGCAACGAACCAAAAATCAATGCACCTTTGCCTGATTTTTCTGCCGACACAGGCAAAATTTGAATCTCATTGAGTTTGCTGCCGGCATTTTCGGAAGGCAATTCTCCGCGCAGATCGAGACTTAATTCAGTCGTGAGTTCAAGTTCCGATTTTATTTTGCCAAGGAGTTGATCAAAAGCTTCTTGATTCAGACCTTGCTTCATTTGGAATGCGGCCCATGCGC